>JBFJXU010000067.1:0-9425 GCA_041622975.1 Thermoplasmatota archaeon | reverse complement strand
GACACGGACGATGACGGCTTGACTGACGGCGAAGAGGTCCACACCTACGGCACCAACCCGGCGTTCCGTGACTCGGACAACGACTTGTACAGTGACGGCCAGGAAGTAGAGGCCGGCAGCAACCCCAACAGTCCCTTTAGCGTGCCCTTTGGTGCCTACCCGGACCAACTGCCGTCCTTCTGACCGTGGCCATACACTCCTTTTCCTTTCCTTCTTCTTGCTTCGCTCGCCAGCCAGCGGGTGCGAGGTGGTAGTGGGGGCCGGCGCCCTGGAGATCATTGTCCGGGGAGGAGCGTACCTTGAGGGGTGGTTGGCACCTGACCCCTCCACCCATCAACCAGAATGATTATATAGGTTCCAGAAGGCTAGTAGTGATGGGGAGTTTCCTTTGAAGCCCGAAGAAGCAACTACTGACACACACGACCATTTCTACTGGTAGGTCTGCTTCCACTGCAGGTTACTGGCGGGGCCCGCGTCCCATCATCTTGGCGAAGAATCCACCGGGGAACCGGCCGATGACGCGTTGGTAACGGGCATCGTCCTCCTGCTCGAGTCGCCGAAGCCGAAACCAGTAGTAAACGAAGGCGGCGACGTACCACGCTGCAAACGCGTGCAAGAACCAGATCCAGGCACTCCACTGCTCGGGTGCAAACTGCACACCTTCGCATCGAGGCCACCCTTTAAACGGCCACCACGTGCGCGGCGCCGCCGATGGTCGACGACGAAGCCCCCACGCAGATGGACCCTTACGATATGGCGAAGGTCCAACTCCGGCATGTGGCCAAGCGCATGAAACTGGACCCCAATATCCACGAGATTCTCCAGCACAGCCAGCGGGCCCTCGAGGTGTCGATTCCCACGGTGATGGACAATGGCACCATTCGCGTGTTCAAGGGATACCGGGTGCAGCATTCCATGGCCCGCGGCCCTGGCAAAGGCGGCGTCCGTTTCCACCAGCACGTCACTCTGAACGAAGTCAAGGCCCTGGCCATGTGGATGACCTGGAAATGTGCCATCGTCGGCATCCCGTATGGTGGAGCCAAGGGTGGAGTCATCATTGACCCCCGGGACCTGAGTCACAAGGAACTCGAGCGGGTCGCCCGGCGCTACTTTGCGGAAATCCAACCCATCATTGGGGAGCAAGTAGATATTCCCGCCCCCGACGTCAATACCAACTCTCAGACCATGGCTTGGTTCATGGATACCTACTCCATGAACAAGGGGCACGCCGTTCCCAGCATCGTCACCGGCAAACCCATCGACATTGGTGGGTCCGAGGGCCGTGAGAAAGCCACCAGTCGGGGCATCACGTTCTGCGTCCGCGAAGCGGCCAACGTCATCGGAATGGACTTGCAAGGCGCCACCGTGGCCATCCAAGGCTTTGGCAATGTGGGCGGCAACGCGGCGCCACTGTTTGCTGAAATGGGTTGCAACGTCGTGGCTGTCAGTGATGTAAATGGCGCCATCTACAACCCCGCGGGCCTGGACGTGCCGGCTCTCATGGAGCACATGCAGGATCAAGGAACTGTCATGGGCTTTGCCGGGGCGACCGAGATTCACAACGCCGAACTCCTGGAACTCGAAGTGGACATCCTTGCACCCTGCGCGCTAGAGGGCGTCATTCACAAAGACAACGCCACGCGCCTGAATTGCAAGATTCTCGCCGAAGGCGCCAACGGCCCGACCACGCCACAGGCTGATAAGATTCTCCGGGACCGCGGCATCTACGTGATTCCCGACGTCCTTTGCAACGCTGGGGGCGTCACTGCATCCTACTTCGAATGGGTGCAGGGCCTACAGTCGTTCTTCTGGACGGAGGATGAGGTGAACGAGCGCCTTGACCGCATCATGACGCGAGCCTTCCACGAGGTAAACGCCATCTACGACGAGCACAAGGACTCCGATGACCCGCTCACCGTGCGCCAGGCCGCCTACATGTTGGCCCTCAAGCGCGTGGCCAACGCCATCAAGCGGCGCGGCATCTACCCATAACGACACTGCGCCCGAAGCCCTCAACACTAGTTCCCCGGTGGCCGGGCCAATATGCACCTCGGTATCCTTTGTGGCGGCGGCCCAGCCCCTGGCTTCAACGGTGTAATCGAATCCGTCGTGGTCGCGGCCCATGGGCGTGGATGGACTGTGACCGGTATCCCTGACGGATACAAGCACCTCATGGCCGGCGACACCTCACCGTGTTTTCCCCTGACTCCTGCCGACGTTGCGGGAATTTCCACGCGGGGCGGCGGAGTCCTTGGCACAAACCGGGCCAACCCCAAGAAGACCCCCGAAGCCATGGACAACGTGGTGGCGTCGGTCCGTGAACTGGGGCTCGATGGCCTAGTGACCATCGGCGGGGATGATACGGCCACCAGCGCAGCCAACGTGGCTGAAGCCATGGGGGGTGGCCTGCGCGTCGCCCACGTGCCCAAGACCATTGACAACGACCTTCCTCTGCCCGGCTCTGCGCCCACCTTCGGCTTCCAGACGGCTGCCCATGAAGGGGGTCGAATCTGCAAAGCCCTCAAGGCCGACGCACTTACCACGCGACGCTGGTACATCGTTACCGCCATGGGGCGCTCGGCGGGCCACCTTTCTTTAGCAATGGCCACCGCGAGTGAAGCAGACCTCTGCATCATTCGCGAAGAGTTCCCCGAAGACCAGCCGATCCGCTTGGCTCAATTGGCGCAACTGATTGAGCATGCAATCCAGGCTCGAGCGTCGGGCGGCCAAGACGGCGGCCTCGTCGTCCTGGCCGAAGGCATCCTGGAGCGGCTGGACGCCCAAGACCTTGCCTCCATTGGCTCCCTCGAATTGGATGAGCATGGCAACCCTCGCATGTCGGAGATCGACCTTGGCCGCGTGGTCCGCGACGTCATCCAGGAACGAGGCAACGTCAGAACCGCCTTTGTCACCAAGATTGTGGGCTATGAGCTGCGTTGTGCCGACCCAGTTGCATTTGATGTACAATACACGCGAACCCTCGGGGCGGCCGCCGTTCAGTTCCTGGCGGATGGAGACGGCCACGGCCTCATCGCCCTAAGCGAAGACCGTTTGGAGGTTCTGCGCTTCGACGACATTCGCGACGCTAAATCTGGTCGGGTTCCTGTGCGCCGCGTAGACCTGGACGGCGCCGCCTGGCAGGCGTCGTTAGTCCTTCAAGCACGCTGACGCCGTAGAACGGCGCCCATGAGCGCTGCGACACCGAGGATGGCCGCTATGCCGGGGCCAGGCGCAGGTTCCGAAGGGGATCCTTGGATGCCCGCAGGTGCAGTTACCTCAATGAATTGCACCGTAGTGGCGAAGTTGCCTGATGTATCGCGCACGGTCAACGTGATGCGGTATTTTCCGGGCTGCTCGTACGTATGGCTGGGGTCTTGAATACCGGACTTGCCACCATCGCCGAAGGTCCATCGCCACAGGTCGATTTGGCCCGTGCGTGCTTCTGATTGGTCGGTGAACAGGACTGGCTGGCCGATTCGAGGTCGAAGGGGTTCCCAGTCGAAGTCCGATATCGGTACGTCGGTGGCCTGATCGGGGACATCATCGGTCTCTGACGGTGCAACCACGTTGATGTTCGCCGTTGCTCGGGCCGATTCCAATCCTGTGTTGTCCGTTACGATTAGCCCGACAGTGTACACACCCGGCACTGCGTAAGCGTGAGTGGGGTTAGCGGCGGTCGATTGAAGCGCGTCTCCGAATGTCCATTTCCACGAGGAAATCGTGCCGTCTTGATCCACGGAGGTATCCGTGAATTGAATCGTCTCACCCGGCTTGGGGTTCTGGGGGGAGAAAGTAAACGATGCATCAGGGGCAACGAGGGCAGGTTCGCTTGCATCGCTGCGTACGTGCACGGGGTGCGTACTCTTGGCAATGCCCCCGTGATTGTCGCGCACGGTGAGCGTCAAGGTGTAAAGCGCTGCCTTCGTGTACCTGTGGACTGGATTGGTTTCGGCGCTCTGGTTGCCGTCGCCAAAGTCCCATTCCGTGGCGACGACTTGGCCATCGGCGTCCGTGCTGAAGTGACGGAACTGGACGTTTTCGCCAATCAGTGGAGATTGGGGGGTGGTTTCCACTTGCCGGATGACCGGGAGGGAGTTGCGAACCGTTACTGGCTGGCTGCGTGTAGCGGTTGCTCCGAGTTCATCGGTCACGGTTAGTGTGACCGTGTAGTTTCCGCGCTCCGAGTACGTGTGGAGGGGCAACTGCGAATAGCGCAGGGGCGACCCGTCCCCGAGGTTCCATGTCCAGTTAACGAGGGCGTCGCCGTCAGGGTCCTGGGTGGTGTCAAGGAACCGCACAGGAGATGCCGCAGTAGGGTCGAATGGATTGTAGGAGAACTGGACGACGGGCGGGCCGTTGGGCAGGTCGCTTTGCCGAATCTTGTAGCCACTTGTGAGGATGTCAAAGTGGGGGTCGCCGGATTCGGGGGCGCCGGGGCAAAGCCGGCGTTCGCCGTGAGTAAACGGTGTCTCGCCGCCTTCGTAGCGGCCCCTGTTGTTGTCCATGTAACCGCCGGGCATGTAGTCGCCCTTGGCAAAACCGTTCACCGTGGGTTCGAGGGAGGTGACTTCAGCGAAAGTGATGACTTCATTCGTGCGCAGCCGGAGGTCGGCGTAGTCGTAGCCGATTGTGTATTGCTTCCGTGGTGCGCCGGCTTCACCAGAGGCGTGGGTGGTAGCCGTTGAGATGTAGGCGGGTTCGAATCCAGCGTCGTACCGGAACCCTGTATCGTTGCCGGTGGCAAGCGTTGTTGAGTATGTCCGGTGGGGGCCGGCCTTGAACGTCAGGACATCCTTGCGCACGATGTCAGCATCCACGTTTCCCGTGGGGTCGTTGGGTGCCTGAACGGGGTGGGCACTCTCCACGATTCGGAACAAGAGCAGGGGGTTCCCCGCTGGTGACCCTTCGTTCACAAACAGGGCCACTAGGTCGTGACCATTCTGGTCGCTGCGGCCCGATGCGTGCGGCCCGTAATCGTCGTTGCAGTCGTGGAGGAACAGAGTCCATCCCGCATCAGGGGTCACTGGCTCCTCATGAGCCAGGCTGGGAACGGCCACGAAGAGAAGCACCGCTGCCAATGCCCATGCGCGCATGGGCGATTCCAGGAGGGCCCCCTATTAATCGCTTGTTTCTTCCTTCTCCCGCTTTCGACGTTCCCACCACTTTTCAACGATGGTGAGGACCACGTACGTCACACCGGCTGCTCCGATGGCCGCCCAAGGGGTTCGCCACCAGGGTCGTTCGGACGGCGTCCGGACAACGGGGTCGTCCACGGTGGGGAAGAAGTCGGGGGTTGCATCGAAGCCCTGGCGACCTGGTGCTACGAAGAGACTGAATGCCCCGACCCGCCAAGGTGCCTGGCTGTTGTTGTGGGGCATGACGGCGTGGAACCTCGTTCCATTGATCGTAGCAGTAGCATTCCCGTACCCTTGGCTGGCCGGGCATACGAGGGTTGCATTACGGGTCGCACACTGGAGGTAGAGATCCCAGTTCGTGCCATCTGGCGTAAAGCCGATGCCGAACGTGTAAGTCAGGTTGGCCCCACTAGCCATGGCTGCTTTGATGTCCCCGACCACTTGGGCGCGGAGCAGCAAGTCCGTGCCCTGAAGAAGGGCCTCTACGCGGACTAGGTCCGCGGCCCCGAGGCCAACTGGGTCCTCGGCTTCAATGTCGCCACGGGGGTCTTCGGTCTGGGCAGCCAACGCCCCGGGTGCAGCGACAAGCAGGATGATTGCGACGGCCGTGCCGACCCGCAGGAACCTATGCATTGAGCGCACCCTCCAGGTCGTTCCATAGGTCGTCTTCATCCTCTACTCCTACGCTGAGGCGCACCAAGTCATCCGAAAGGCCCGTCGCGGCTCGCATCTCGGCGGGCACACTAGCGTGGGTCATCAAGGCTGGTATCTGGACGAGGCTCTCTACGGCCCCCAGGGACTCCGCGAGTTGCCAGATGCGGGTGGCCTTGGCGCACCGAACGGCTGCGTCCGGGCTGCCCGCGTAGAATGACAGCATGCTGCCGCCGGCCGTGGCCTGCCGGGCGTGAAGTTCGTGGCCCGGGTGGTCAACCAAACCCGGGTAGAGGACGCGCAGACCGGCCTCCCGGAGCCGTGTTGCCAAGCACATAGCGGTTTCAGATTGTGCCCGCGTTCGCAAATGGAGGGTCTTGATACCGCGCAGCATCATGTAGCAGTCGAAGGGCTGGGCGACGCCTCCCACGGCCAATTGGAGGAATGTGATGCGCTCCCCGACGTCCTCGTTCTTAGCGACAACGAGGCCACCTAGCACGTCGCTGTGGCCACCGATAAACTTGGTTGCTGAATGCAGGACGAGGTCGGCGCCATGGTCCAGAGGCCGCTGCTGACTGGGGCTCATGAATGTGTTGTCCACGGCGAGCAACGCATCCGCGTCGTGGGCAATCCGTGCAACGCCCGAAATGTCAGATACCCGCAGCAACGGATTCGTGGGCGTCTCCATCAACACGAGCCCGGTTTCGGGTCGCATAGATTCCTGTACGGCGTCCAGGTCCTGTGTATCGACGAACGTGGTCTCGATGCCACGCCGCGCTGATACTTGGCGCAGCATGCGAATTGTGCCGCCGTATGCGTCCTCCGCGCAGACCACGTGGTCGCCCTGATTGAGGAGACTGAGCATAGCGTCCGTGGCGGCAAGCCCGGAGGCAAATGCGTGGCCCGTAGCGCCCCGCTCTAGCGTTGCAATGGCTGTCTCAAGTGCTGCCCGGGTTGGGTTGCCGGCGCGGGAGTAATCGTAGGTGAGTGGTTTGGCCGGTTCGGGTTGCACGAAGGTGGTGCTCAACTGAATGGCAGGATTGACGGCGCCATGGATTGGGTCGGGTTCAACCCCGGCGTGCACACACTGAGTACCGATACCGCTCTTGGCAGGGACGTTGGCCACGCGCCGCCACGCGGGCGGGCCTTCAAAACGGCTTATACCCGTTAGGCGGGGACCTTGGCCGTGCGTCCGGCGAGGTAGTCGGCTGCCTTGGTCAGTCCCTGGTCGCGCAGCCAGCCTTCGTTGAACTTGCTCATGTAGCGTTCGCCAGTGTCGGGCAGTAGCGTGACGACAAGCGCGTCCTCGGGAAGCGTTGCAGCCAATTCGACGGCTGCATGAACGGCCGCCCCTGCGCTGCTCCCAGAGAAAATGGCTGCCTCCCGGGCCAACCGGGCCATCATGAGGTATGCGTCCTCGTCCGTGATTGTGACCACGTCGTCGATGGCGTCCCACCAAACGGTTTCCGGCAGGAAGTCCTCCCCGATGCCGTCAATGAGGTATTGGTGAATGTCCTCCGCCGGTGGCATCCGGTGGTCGTGCTTATGGTAGTATTCGTAGATGCTGCCCACGGTATCCACTCCCACTACGGTCACGTCACCCTGTTCGTGTAAGAAGCGTCCCGTCCCACTGATGGTGCCGCCGGTGCCGATGCCGGCCACGAAGTGCGTAATCTTGCCATCGGTCTGCTGCCAGATTTCGGGTCCCGTCGTCTTCGTGTGGGCGGTCGGGTTGGCTTGGTTGTAGTATTGGAATGGAAGGTACGCGCCTTCCTCGTCGCGGATGCGCTTGGCTACCTCATAGTAAGAGCGGGGGTCGTCGGCTTCCACGTTGGTGGGGCAGACCTCCACGCGGACGCCGAACGCCTTGAGCAGGTCTTGCTTCTCTTTAGGGACCTTGTCTGGGACGGTGCAGACCATCTTGTAGTCCAACATGGTTGCCGCCATTGCCAGGCCGAGTCCCGTGTTGCCGCTGGTGGGCTCCACAATGGTGCCGCCGGGCTTGAGTTCGCCAGACGCCTCGCCGGCCCGAATCAAGGCCAAGCCGATGCGGTCCTTGACGGAGGAGCCGGGGTTGAACATCTCCATCTTGGCGGCGATGCGTGCCCCTCCAGGTTTCTTGACTTCGTCCAAGTAAACCAGGGGCGTGTTGCCGAGGCACTCCAGGATGTTGGCCTTGATGTCCATGCCGGGCGCAATGGGCCGGGGTCCTTGAATGCGGCGACTGGTTACAACGCCGCCGCACCACGCGCCACGGTCGCGTGAATGATGGCCTGTTCGAACGTGTGGTGTGTGCAGCCGAGGTTCGCGCCACCAATAGGAGTCTCGAAATCGAGGCACCGGACTCCGGGGATATGGTGGTTGAACAGGTAGACGTACTGCATGGTTCCAGCGGCATCTGCGTTGTCCTGCAGAATGCCACTCTTGGTGCTTGTTCCGTCGAGTAGGCCGCCGTGGCCACGGCGCTCCATGGTGACCTCGTTGATGCCTCGGCCTTGCACGTGAAAGTCCTGCGCGGGCACGAGGTCGGCGTAGGCTTCGTATACCGCCGCCACGGCTTCGGCTGTAGCAATCAGACCGCCGCCGCTGCTGACAAGTTCCATGCTGAAACCCCCGTCGGCGCCACAAACCTCCTGGTCGGGTTCGTAGGCACTCGGGCGTTTGCTGGTGCAACCGTACGACGGCTCGCGCGGGTTGCGATCGGGGAGCAGCGCTTGGCCCAGTTCTACGTCACCCTCCACGCCAATCGGTCGGAAGAGGTAAGCATCGTAGAGGGCCTGTAGGTTGGCTCCCGTCGCGGCTTCGGCAACGAGGCCCGCCAACATGTAGCAACTGTTGCAGTACCACACCCGGGTACCTGGGTCGTCGGCTAGTGGTTCGCCCATCATGTACTGGGCCGCCCGCCAAGCAGGCAGTGGGAGGGCTACATCCAACGCCTTGGCCATCCCGATGGTGCCGGGGCCTTCGTCGCTGGGGCCACGGTAGAGCCAATCCGTGGTCCGACCCCATCCGCCGGTGTGGTTCACGAGCATGGCAACCGTGACGTCCCCGAGCCGCTCATCTGTGATGGGGTGAGCAGGATGGGGCTCAATGGGCAGCCGGCACCCTGGTGCGTGCGCAGGGGGGATGCAGAAGACGGGGTCCGTCCAATTGTAGAGTCCCTCTTCCACCTGCAAAGAGATGAGTGCGTGCGTCATTGGCTTGGTGACCGAGGCGAGGCGGAACATCGTGGATCCATCCTCCTTGGCTTCTCCGTAGCCCGAGGTGTAGAGGAGTCGCCCATCTTGCATGATGGCAAGTGCTCCGGCCGTGGTGTCGTGGGCGGCCATGAAGTCGCGCATCAAGTGGTCGAAGACTGCGAAGCCTGGGCTGCCCGGCGGCGCCACATCGGCGCGGCGCTCCCCGGCGTCTCGCGTCAAAACGTGGCTGGGTGTCAGATATTCATCTGCGAGACCCAGGACCCAAGGATTGGAGTCCAAGGGGAGATTTGGGTCTGGCGCATTTGATGTCGTGTTGTCCACGCAGCCTGCTGCAAGCAAGGCGGCGACCACCAACCAGGCGGGGCGCATACTGAGCCATTCAGGCGTCGCCCTTGATGGTTCTGGTTGCAGCGAAATCGGGCCACCAAGGGTGCCGGGG
>JBFJXU010000066.1:0-10031 GCA_041622975.1 Thermoplasmatota archaeon | reverse complement strand
TGCTGTCGGCCTACCGAACGCTAGCCAAGGAAAATGACTGGCACGTCTTTGCTGGCAGCAAGTTGTGGCTCAATGCAGACCCAGTGCCGCCGGTCCAATGGTGGGATGAAGTGCAGGAGGCCCTCGGTATCGAGGTCAAAGACGGCTCGTGCCTCCACCCTGAGCGAGACGCAGTGGTCCTCAGCATCCCCGGCGGGGCGGGCCTTCGCGTGTGTGGCCCATGCGGCGCCAAGAACGGCGCCCACGGCGTCATGGCGGCCCGGTACGCCGGCCCGCGCCAGCGCCGCCCGCTGGAAATCACGCTGGAAGTGGCCGGGGAGTTCCTGGAACCGGAGCGCGAAGCGGCCGCCAAGTACCGGGCGGGCATCATTGACGAAGCAGCGTTGCTACGCTCAGCTACGGCGTAGGCACAAGCAACCTCGTCGCCTCCAGATTAGGATTCGACGGCTTGCAGAATCTGCGTGGCCACGGCGGCCAGGCCGGAGTCCTTCTTCTTCTCGGCAGACTCCTTTTGCGCAGCCACGGCTTCCTCCATGGTCTGCCGGTGCGTTTCGTAGAAGACACCCGTAGTGAAGGGGTCAGCAAGGGCCGCGGCAATCGCAGCCGCCTTGTCCGTGACGTCAAATCCTTCGTCGAGGCTCTTCTGCTCGGCACGCGCCTTCTCGTAGATGTCGTGGAAGGTCACACAGGGACTGATGCATTGGATGAAAGCGTACCCCTTGTGGTCGATGGCGCGGCCAATGAGGTCCACCATTTCCTTGATGCTACCACTGTACGCGCGAGCCACGAAGGTCGCCCCACCCAGAATCGCGAGTGCCAGCGGGTTGAGGGGCTCGTCGGCCGACGCCTTGTTGGTGGCAAACGGGGTTGTCTTGGTCTTGAGGCCCAGTTCGCTGGTGGGAGATGCTTGGCCCTTGGTTAGGCCGTAAATCTCGTTGTCCATCATCAGGTACGTGATGTCGGGGTTGCGGCGAGCCGCATGCAAGAAGTGGCCGGCGCCGATGGCCATGCCATCACCGTCACCGCCGACTGCGATCACTTGCAAGTCGGGGTTGGCAAGTTTGACGCCAGTTGCAACGGGCAACGCACGGCCGTGGCACGAGTGGAAGCCGTAGGACTTCATGAAGTGGGGGAACCGACTGGAGCAGCCGATGCCACTGATGAATGCAATGTCTTTCTGGGGAATCTGGCGTTCCGCAAGGGCCCGCTGTGTCGCGGCCAAGACACCGAAGTCACCGCATCCGGGGCACCATACGGGCGGCAGTTCGCCCTTGTAGTCCTTGGGCTTGAGTTGTTGTACGGTGTCGCTCATGCTGTGACCTCCTTTTCGTTCTCTACGCCAAGGACAGCCTCGGCGCGCTCCTTGACCTCCAGCCACGTGACGGGAGTACCCATGATGTTGTTGAGGCGGTGGAAGTCGCGTGCCATGTGCTTGCGGATCAGGCCTTCGAGTTGGCCCGTGTAGTTCATCTCCACCACGAGCACGTTGGGGGCAGCCTTGACCTTGTCAAGGAATCCTTCAACGGGCAGCGGGTTGAGAATCTTAGGGACAAGGTAGCCGACCTTGAGTCCCTCTTCGAGGAGGTGCATGACCGCTTCGCGGACGGGGCCCTTGCTCGAGCCCCATGTGACGATGAGCAGATCGGGGTTTTCGTCGCCGAATTGCTCCAAGGCCATGGGGTACTTCCAAGCGTCAGCAATCTTGCCCATGCGCTTGTCCATCATGGCCATGTGGTTTTCACCAGTGTAGGTGGGGTCGCCGAACTCGTTGTGTTCGAGGCCCTCGGCCACGTAGTAACCATTGGGCATGCCGGGTATGCTCATGGGGCTCACACCGTCGTCGGTGTGCTTGTACCGCTTGAACCCGCCTTCCACGTTGAGTTCTTCTTCGGTGGCCAGGCGCCGGTCCCAGATGTCAACGCCCTCGAAGGCTGCAACAGGGAGGTTTTCGGTGCGGTTGGCGAGGGAGTGGTCGGTGGCCAAGTACACAGGCACTTGGTAGCGCTCGGCGAGGTTGAAGGCCCAGATGGTTTGGTGGAAGCAATCGCGCACCCCGCTGGGGGCAAGCACGATACGAGGTGCTTCGCCGTGGCTGCCGTATACCATTTCGTTGAGGTCGGATTGCTCCGTCTTCGTGGGGAGGCCCGTGGACGGGCCACCGCGCATGGCGTTGACCACGACAATGGGCACCTCGATGGTGGCAGCGTGGCCAAACAGTTCCTGCATGAGGCTGATGCCCGGGCCACTGGTTGCCGTCATCGCCTTGCATCCTGCGTAGGAAGCGCCGATGATGCTAGCGATGGCGGCGATTTCGTCTTCCACTTGGATGCAGGTCTTGCCGAGTTTCGGCATCTCCACCGCGAGCGTCTCGAGGACAGTGCTGGCGGGGGTGATGGGGTAGCCGGCGAAGTAATCTACACCAGCCACGAGGGCACCAAGGGCGACGGCTTGGTTGCCGTTGATGAGCATGCGATCCTCGTCGCCAGTGGCGACCGCTAAGGTCTCGCTGTGGCGGCGGTCGAGGGACGCGATGTATTCATACGCAGCATCGACGGCCTCATCGTTCTTGGCGAGAATCTTGGGGTTCTTGCCCTTGAATTTCGTGGCGACGGTGCGCTTGATGGAGTCGCTGGGCACGTCGTAGAGGGCTGCGCAGCCAGCAACGGCGAAGACGTTCTTGGACTTGGGCGAGCCGACCTTCTCCTTGACAAGGGCGTCGAAGTCGATTTCGTAGACCACCATGTCCGGGCGCTCGGGGACGGACTTCACTTGGCCGGGGTCGTAGATGAGCACGCCGCCGGGGCGCAGGGCATCGAGGTGCTTGTCAATGCCTTCCTGGTTGAAGGCGCAAAGGACGTCGACGGCGCTGCCGGAGGAGAGCACTTCGTCGGTGCTGGCGCGGACTTGGAACCAACAGTGACCCCCCTTGATCTCCGCAGGGTACGACTCGAACGTGAAGACGTTGAAACCGATGTCACTGACCGCTAGCGTGGCGATCTCGCCAGCGGAGATGACGCCTTCGCCGGACTCGCCGGCGACGCGGAACGTGAAACTGGGTATAGGGGTTCACCTCAGACCTATCCTACAGGAGGACTCGGCTGCTTCGCGGCATGTTGGGAGTTATTAAAGGGTTGAGGGCCGGGGCCGACTATGCCTGGGGCCGCCGCCGCGCAGCCACGAAGGCGATTGCCACGGCTGCCAGCAGGGCTACAACGGGAAGGCCCGGGGTATCAGCAGCATCCGCTTCGGCAATGTTGTTGTCATCACCTTGCGGGCCGTCGCCGCTGGCCTGCGCGGGGCCGGTGCCGCCGACGGCATCGATGGTGACCTTGAGCGCCTGGCCGAGCTTCTTGACCGCACCGCCCTCACCAATGTACTCGAGGCTGGCGTTGATGTCGTAGGTACCGGGGGCGGCACTGCGCGGCGGGTCCACAATTACGTATGTATTGAGGGACTTGCCGGAGTCCACCACGTAGTGGGGTTTCTCCCATTCGACGACCCAACCTTCCGGGCCCTCTGCAAAGGGATTGATGTGACCCTGGCCGCCACCAGTATTGGTGATGGTGACAGGGAATTCAGCGCCCGCACCGGGAGAAATGGTCTTGGAAACTTCGTTGGCAGTCATGGTGACGAGGGCAGCATCCTGGGTGATGGCGCCGCCGGCCGTGGTTGACCCGAGGTGAATGTCCTTGGTGGCAACGTTGCCGGCCCGGTCCGTGGCCACCACGCGAATGACGTCGTCCGCAGTCAGGTCGCGGGCTGTCCATTGGTAGGCTTCTCCAAGGTGGGAGCAAGACTGAGGTGGCTGCTGGCTGCACTCGGGCACTAGGATGTTACCAAGGCCATTGGGGCCATAGCCCGGAATCAGGTCATTGTCCCAGGTGCGCCCTTCCCAGTCGTCGAGGCTTGCGGTGATGTCCTCGCCATTGAGGTAGACTTGCAGGTCGCTGAGGTCTTCGGCGAATTCGATGGTCATGCCGGTCTTGCCACTCGGGAGCGCACCGTCGCCGGGCAGAATGATAGGCCAGGGAACGATGCGGTCCTGGCGTGCGTGCTGGGCGGAGTCGTCCGTGCAGCGGGAGCCGACGTCGCCGTCGCAGTTGTCCACCACTGCGCGACTCCAGAAGCGAGCCATTTCGTTGTCGGAGCCGTCATAGGCGTGGACGGCCGCGATGTACTGACCGTCAGGGACGAGTGCAGTCTGGAGGTTGATGAAGAAGCCGTCAGTCGGGTCGGTGTCGGCGCGGTAGTTGAGCACGTAGGGCCCAGTGAACCAAACCGGCTGGTCGCAGGCAGACTCGTCAATGTCTCCAGTTCCAGGAGAATAAGCACCGAAGCTGAAGCCGAAGGTCTCGATCTGGTCAGCAGCACCGCCGATGGCTTGGAATTGGGCAAACAATGACCCCGATGCGTGGATGAAACCGTCCGCCGCCGGGTTGAGGTCGGGGTTGCGGAAGATTAGGTCCACGTCACCACAATTGTTCCATTCTCCAGCTTGAGCGCCCACATTGGGAATGCTCATGAGACTGGACACCAACAGGATGGCGAGCCACCGCTTCATGCGCTTCGAGCCTAGGGCTGCCGTTTAAGCGTTGTCGAGCAGCAGGTGGTGCAAGTCAGGCGTTGAGCGCCGGACTACAGGCGATTTGGCAGCGAAGCAAGGGAAGATGGAAGGAAAAGAGGGACCGCACCATCAAGGCGTTCAACTGAATGTCTTGATGAGATCAGTCCGCGTTACCATACCTTCGATTGTGCCATGGCCGTTAACCACGGGAAGTCCACCAACGTGGTGTTCGATCATCTTCTTGGCCGCCGTGGCCGCCGAGTCGTCGGGGTGCGCCGTGACCACCTGCGTGCGCATATGGTCGCCCACTTGCAGGTCGCGGACGGTGGCCTTTTGGACCGAGATGTCTGCTTGTTTGAACTGGGCGAATGCATTGGCGATCTCGTGCTCGGCAACGAGACCAATGATCCGTCCGTCGTCAAGCACGGGTAGGCGCGCAATCTGGTTATCCAGTATGAGGCGCCGGGCGTGCACGAGGCGGTCAGTGCGGCCGACGGCGTGCACTTCACTCCTCATGAGGTCTCCTAGGCGAGTGTCTGATTCCACGAGTGGTAGCAAGTCAGCCTTGGTCACGATACCGACGAGTTGCTTACCCTTGACCACAGGAATCATGGTGCATCCGGGCTTGCCCACATCTACCAAGAGGTTGGCTAGGGGTTCGTCCGGGTGCGCTACCACGAAGTCTTTGTCCATGACGCTGGAAGCGTGCAAGGTGGTCATCTGGACATTCTTGTTGTGCGCGCGACCTAGTTTGTCGGCAATCATGCCATCAGTGACAATGCCAACAAGGGCGTCGTCGTCGACGACCGGGATTTTGGTCACGTTGTGCTTGTCCATGAGGTCAAGCACGTCCTTCAGGTTGCGGTCTTTGTCCACCGTTACAAGGGTGGTCGTCATTACGTCTCGTACGAGCATGGTTCCATCTCCGGGATGGTATGCGTTCGCCCCCAAATGGCGCTGGGGCGGCCAGCGGGCACTAAGGTCGTGCTCCTTGCTGTCACGCAGACCTTAGTATCTCGTCCGCGGCGGTTAAGGGTTTGCCACGGGGCCCATGCCCGAGAGTCAATTCATTGTACGAAAGTGGCTCTTCGCGTGGTTTCACCCACCTCTAGTCAAGGCTCGTGAGTCGCGCAAACGATGGGGGCAGCGTGGCACGACCGAATACGAGTAGCAAGGGCGCCCGCGTGGAACTCCTTGCCATCAAGCACTTGGAGGCGCAGGGGTACGTGGTCCACCGCTGCATCAGAACGGGGGCAAAGCGAGGTAACCTCTGGATCAGCCAGTCCAACGACGTCTACGGTTGCATCGATCTTATTGCCAAGAAACGCGGCGAGCGAACGCGTTGGATCCAGGTGACCGCAGACGGAGGCATTGGTCGCAAGAAGGACAAGATTGCCAGCGTCCCATGGGACCCTCTCTTTGACTCAGTCGAAATATGGCGCTGGGTCGGCGGCGCTTCGCGCAAACACAAGATTACAGGGGAAATGTTGGAACGACAGTACTTCCAGGTGTATCATTACGACGACCATTTCGAATTAAGCCCTGATAACCGAGTGAAGGTGAATGCGTGAAGCCGACCGACTTGCCCGGCGTCGGGCCCCGCCTTGGCCAAGCCATTCGCAGTCACTTCGCCAGCGACGAGGCCTTCGGGGAAGCCCTGACATCATGTGATGTTGCTGCAATCTCAGCCGTGGACGGAGTCAGTGAACAACGCGCCGTCGACTGGATTTTACACGCTACAGGTCGCGGCGACGCCCTGTCTTTCTTGGCTACGCCCGAGGACCGGCGAATCCACGAGCAAATCGTCACGAAGGTGCAAGGATACGCGGCAACGCGCCAGGGCCGAGACCGCCTACGACTGCTGGCTCCACTGCCAGACCGCGCTTCCTGTGAGTCCCACTGCACTCAGGCCTTGCAGGCATCTGCACAAGCCGCCAGCCTCGACCAAACGCAGATCCGCAAGGCCCTGCGCCGCCTCAACCCACTCACCGAGCCTGCTCCCCGCCGGGATGATACCCTGGTGATTGCACCGGACCCTGAGACGATGGACGACCTGACCCGCGCGGGAGTCGACCGCTGGTGCGAGGTGGCCGGCCCCGAGGCACTTCGCAACGCCAGAGACCACGGACTCGTCCTCGTCGTGGGGGGCGGCCTCGACACAAGCGGCGTTCCCAACGCGGTTGATCTACCTGCATCTACATCCCCCGAGGCGGTTTGCCCCCGGTTGCACCTCACATGGGCAAACGCCAATCGGCAGACATTGGAGGCCATGGCTGCCCTCGAGAGCTTGGCAGGCACGCCCGGCCCGGCCACCAGCATCATCGATGCATTGGATGCCCAGGCGACCGCGGCCCCACCCATTGCTGATATCCGCCGGCGCGCCGCGGCAGCCGATGTAGCCATTCGGAAGTCCGTTGACGCTGGCCTCAAGGACTTGGCCTTGTCCGGCAGCGACTTGATGGCTGCCATGGAAGGGCGACTGCCAGCAGCTGTACGCGAGGTCATCCGGGAAGCCATTCGCGAGGCGTCCAAGGAGATCCCCGGCGGCGAGCGCCTCTGGGACGTTACATTACCACCATGCCTAGACGAGGATGAATTGGACCTAGTCGTCCAGTCCTCCGAGGCTGCTGGGCTGGTAGCAAATCATGAATGCCAAGCCAGGGCGGCGGTGACCATTGCCGCTTGTCGGGACGATGTGGCTGGCGCCCTGCAGCATTGGATTGACTTCGACGCTCGCAACGCCTTGGGCGCGTTTGTGCACGACCCTGATTTGCGTCGGCCCCGTTGGGGCCAGGCCCTGGACGTCCGTGAAGGCATTCACCTCGACCTTGCTCGCGACCCCTCCGCGCAACGCATCACGTACTGCCTAGGGGACCCGAAGGCGGCCGTCCTGACCGGAGCCAATAGTGGTGGGAAGTCCACACTGCTTGAACACCTGGCACAAACTTGCCTCATGGCACGTATGGGCCTGCCAGTGGTGGGCGAGGCTACGGTTCCGTGGCTGGATGCGATTCACCTCGTGACCCCACGCAAAGGCCTGGACGCAGGTGCCTTCGAGACCTTCCTCACGGGCTTCCTGCCATTGTGCGATGCGCCGGGACGCAACCTCGTGCTGGCCGACGAACTGGAAGCAACCACGGAGATTGATGCCGCAGGGCGCATTCTGGCGTTCTGGCTTGACCGCGTTGCCACGACGCAGTCGCTGGTCGTGCTGGTCACCCATGTGGCCCATCACATTGTGGGCCACGTGTCGTCCCCAGTCCGAGTGGACGGCATTGAAGCAAAAGGTCTGGACGAGGAAGGAGCACTCATCGTAGACCGGCGACCCATCATGGGGCGACAGGCACGGTCCACGCCTGAACTCATCGTGGAACGGCTAGCCCGACGCACGGGACGCGAGGTGTATCGGGACTTGGCCCACAGCCTTAGGGGTGGGGCAGAGGCTACCACGTCCAACGCACCTGTTGCGACCCGGTAACGGGTAAGTACCCCGCTTGGCTGGCGCCGCCGTGCCCCGACCGAGCGATGTAGAGGCCCTCAAGCAACTCGCCCTGCTCGGCGCCCTTGATGGCGATGTGGAGATTGCAAGCGGCGTATTTGCCGACCTGTTGGGGGCATCACAGCAGACCGCTAGCCGGCGCCTGATCGAATTGGATGAAGAAGGGCTCGTTACGCGAGAACTCGGCCTCCGGCGGCAACGCGTTCATATCACCGATGACGGCGAGGCCGTCCTGCGCAACGAGCACATGCTCTATCAGCGGCTCTTCGAGCATAGCGATTCCATCGACGTGTCAGGCACGGTGGCCACTGGGCTAGGCGAAGGCCAATACTACCTGAGCCGGCCCGGGTACAACGAACCCTTCCAGCGAGATTTGGGTTGGCGGCCGTTTCCCGGCACGCTCAACTTGGAACTCAAGGACGCTGAAGCAAGCAAACTGCATGTCCTGCGCCGCAGCCCCACGTTTACAATCGACCGCTTCGACGCGGAAGGCCGTACATTTGGCGGCGTTGGGTACCACAAGGCAACCATCAATGGCCACCCCTGCGCCACGGTGCTCCCCAACCGCACCCATCACGCCGGGGTACTCGAAATCATTGCCCCCGAGCGGTTGCGCGATGCCTTGCCTTGCCGCGACGGAGACCGGCTTACGGTAACGGTGCACTTGCCATGAGCATGGCGATTGAAGTGCTGCGCCTTGGTCATCGCCCCCAGCGCGACAAACGCATCACCACGCACGTGTGCCTTACAGCTCGCGCCATGGGGGCCCGGCGGGTCAGCATCGCCGAAGAAGACCCGAGCATTGTGACATCGGTGAGCGACGTGGCGAAGCGGTTCGGGGGCGACTTCGCAGTGGCCGATGGCACAGGTTGGCGGGGCTTGGTCAAGCAGTGGAAGGCCGACGGCGGCCAGGTGGTCCACTTGACCATGTACGGTTCCAGGCTTGGTGAAACAGCGCCGGTTATTCGAGCAGCCAAGCGCGACACGCTCGTCGTCGTCGGCGCAGAAAAAGTACCAGCCGAGATTTATGACCTGGCGGATTTCAATGTGGCAGTTGGCAATCAACCCCATTCGGAGGTTGCCGCCCTCGCATTACTCCTAGACCGGCTACGCGACGGAGCGTGGGAAGGGGATGAATTCCCCGGAGCCGAAGTGACCATCATCCCTGATGCGAAGGGAAAAACCGTGGCAGGTCCAAGTTAGTCTCGCTGTGACTCTGCGGAAGGCTTCAAGACCACCACGCCGGTGGCGACATGTGGCGCGCGACCCATCCTGGCAACCGACCCTAGACGACCCCGAAGTGCAGGCGCACATCCTGGCCGAGGTCGGCGAAGAAGGCGTCGAGATGGCCAAGTACTTGCACGAAAACGAGCCCATCGGCAGCGTTGAGATTCTCGAGCACTACGAGGAGACCAAGCCGAGCGAAGTGCGCAAGGTGCTGTACCGATTGATGGATGCCCACGTGGCGGAGTACGAGAAAGACACCGACGCCCAGGGGTGGGAGACGTTCACGTGGCGCATGACACTCAACGAGATCAAACACGTCCTGCTACGCCGTTGGGCGGATGCTAGGTTGCAAGTGGAGAAGCAAATTCGCTTCGAGAAAGACCACCAATTCTACGCCTGCTCAGCAGCGCACCGCCGCATCGTCTTCGAGGACGCCATTGACATTGGATTCCACTGTCCAGTCTGTAACGAGCCCATGAATGAGTTCGATAACCAGCCAGTGATTGAGCAACTGGAAGAGGAACTGGACCACCTGGCCGCTTGATGTGGCCCGGTCCCGACGAAGCGCTTGAGATTCTCCACGCGTGCGACTGCCCCGATTGGGTAATCCACCACAGCCGACTGGTTGCCGGCCGGGCCCGCACGCTTGCCACAGCCGTTGTCCCCCACGGCGCCGTGGACCCCGCAAGAGTCACTGTCGCCGCGCTCCTTCATGATGTGGGGCGCAGCATCACCCAGGAC
>JBFJXU010000065.1:0-10102 GCA_041622975.1 Thermoplasmatota archaeon | reverse complement strand
CGCGCTACGAACTCCTCCTTGATGTCCACCAGCACCACGTCAAAGCCAGCCACGGCGGCAACTTGAGCAATGCCAGCACCCATCTGCCCGGCGCCCACGACGCCGATTTTCTTCACGTCCATGAGCCCGCGACCAAGGCGCCCATCATAAGCCACCCGGCATCGAAAAATGGCACAAGAATCGCTCTTGGACAATCCTCTTCCACTCCTGTCAGAACCAAGAACGCTTAAACGTGACCCCTGGCCTCGTTCGCGTTGTCCAACGAGAGTCGAACCGCCGACTCGCAGGTGTCTCCATGGAATCCCGAACTTCCACCCAAAAACGTCCCAGCATCGGATTATTCATCACTTTGATGATGCTCGGAGCCAATCTCGCTGTTCTCGGCGCGCCCAGCGCGGTGGCCGAACACGCCGATGACAACTTCATCAGCAACGTAAGCGCAACGGCCTTTGACAGTGGACAGCAGCACACGTTTACGTTCGACGTAACAGATCCAGGAGAAACCGGCAGTCTCACCGAGGGTGTCGACTCAATCACTGGCGTCACGTTGACTGTGGCCTCGCTCACCTGGGACGCGTCGTGTTCCGCCGCGCCCGGTTCGATTACCATCGACGACTCCTCGGGCAACCTCGAATTCAGCGGTATCACGACCACTCCAGTTACGCTCACCGCGTGCTTCGACGCCCCGCGTGACCTCGCTGCAAGCCTGGACATCACCTTCAGTACCACGGAGGACGAGGATACCGGCTCTGCTCCCCTCGACCAAAGTTCACCTGCAGCCAGCACCCAGGATGTGACCATCGCAATCAGTGATGCGGACGGTCCAATTTTCCAATCGGCCGCGACTGCAGATTCTGACAACGATGGCACCGCCGACCAAATTACTGCCACTTTCCACGAAAACCTGGCCGGAAGCACCTCCGTCGGCGACTGGCTTGTTGGCGGCGTTGTCCCCTCTGGCGTCGTTTCAATCTCCGGTAGCAGCATCACGCTCAGCATCGCTTCCCTTGGCGGCGACGCCCTGCCCAATGTCCAGTACCTGGGCTCATCCCTGACAGACACGGCTGGCAACCCGGCCGCTGTCGCCGCAGTCACGGCCACCGACGGCGTGGCGCCCCTCTTGCTGACTGCGGACGGTGCCCCTGGAGGAACCACGATTACGCTCACGTTCACCGAGCCCATGGAAGCAAGTCCCGTGGCCGGCGACTTCACCTACACGGATGCTTCTGGTAGCGCCAGTCAATCCATCACCGACGCGGCGCGCGATAGTGGCGACGCAACGCGGATCATCCTTACCGTGAACCCCGCCCTCGCCGTTGCCGATGTGGGTCCCAGTGGGGACTCCATCGCCGCAGCCGGTGTCACGGATGCCAGCGCCGCCGCGAACACCGCCACAGGTTCCTCCACGATTACCGTCCCCGCCCCGCAGATGGTGTCCGCGCTCACCAACGTGGGCAGCAGCAACATCACGCTCGCCTTCAACCGTGACGTGGGTGCTGGCCCTAATGGCACGGCGACCCTTACCCTCGACAACTTCACCCTCGACGGGCAACTCGCCCTAACGGGCATGGATGACTTGGGCAGCACGCTCAACTTCACTGTCCACCGAGCCATTACCCTCGACGACTTGCTGAGCGGCGACATGGAACTTGGGTTCTTCTCGAACCAGGTCTTTGACCCCGTCGACGGCTCCGCTTTGGCTCCCGATGCCATCGCTGTCGCTGATGGAACTGGCCCCTCCATCCTGTCCGTCGTCACTGGCGACAGCAATCAGGATGGCGCCCTCGACCGCCTCATCGCCACGTTCGATGAGCCGGTGAGCGTCACTGGAGCCCAGTTCGGTACCAATGACCCCACCAACTTCACCACGGCCGGCGGCGACGCTTACGTCCTCGAAGACGGTGTGACTGCCGTATTCAACATCAGCAGCGTCCACGGGCAAGACACGGCCCTTACGCCCAACCTCACCGTTTCGTCCGGCGTTGTTGACCAGGCCGGGGGTAACCCGTTCACGGGTGACATTCCCGCAACCACCGACGGTGCTGGCGCCATCTTGGGCACCGCGCTCACGCGCGACATCGACGCCGACGGCCGCATCGATGCCATTGACGTGCAATTCAGCGAAGACCTGGACCTTGCCTCCGCTTCTGCATCCCACTGGATCGTTGATGGCCGCGCCATTACTGCATTCCAGGAAACCGGGTGCACTGCGACCGGCGACAAGACCGTCCGCCTTTGCATCCGGGAAGCGCCGGACTACGACACCGATGCCATCCTGAGCATCACTTTCAACAACTCCGCGTCCCCCATGGAAGACCAAGGTGGCGCCGCCCTCCCCAGCCGCGAGGATGTTGTGACCAGCCTGGGTACGCTGCCGCGCCTCGTGGCGGTTGAAGCCGACATCGGCGCCGCCACGGCGGTCCTGACGTTCAGTGAACCTGTGGCCACTGCCGATGCCTGGAACAAGGACCTGTTTAGCCAAAACAGCGCGGGCTTGAAGGTCCAGTCTCTCAACGACGCTGCCCCCGGGGGGTCCATTCGCGCCATCAATGTGACACTCAATAGGGCCGTTGAAACCGCAGACATCGGTCAAGCCGCCATCGGCGTCCGTGCGGACAAGACATTCACCGGCACGGCAAGCCGTATCGTTCCCAATGGCCACACGGCTCGCATCGCCTTGTCTGTGCCCGCATCACACATCGTGGCCGATCTAACCACGATGGACGGCGATGGCGACGGTGTCCTAGACGGTGTGAACGTCACGTTCGTTGATGCCATCTCCGTGGCCACTCTCAGCACCTATGACTGGCTCGTTGACGGCGTCAGGCCCGACTCCTTCGTGGCTCAGAACGTGGCCGACGGAAATGCCACCTCGGTTCACTTCGCCCTGAATGATTCCCTGGAATTGGACACCGGCGCCAAGCCAATGGTTTCCCACACCAGTGGCAACCTGACCCGCGGCGACGGCAGTTTCGTGCCGTCCTTCCAACGAGCGGCCTTTGATGCAGCCCGGCCGGTCCTGCTCCTTGCCACGACGTACGATCAAGACGCGGACGGTACCATCAATGGCACCATCCTGACCTTCAGCGAAGCCATTGACGCCACGACCCTACGAACCGCAAACTTCACCATCGCAGGCGGCGCCGCCGCGTTGGCGGCCAAGAGCCTCATCAATCACCCGGCTCTGCCAGACGACGAAGTTTACCTCGCCTACAACGCCCCCGCAAACGACACCAGCCTAACCCCGGCCGTGGCCTACACTGGTGCAATCCTCGCCGACCTGGCAGGCAACAAGGCAAGCGTGGGCGGCCCCCTGGACGGCACCGTCGACGGTGCAGCGCCCGTCATTCTCACGGCGACCACCAACGACTACACCGGCTCCATCGGAGCCTTGGATAACGTCACGGTCGTCCTGAGTGAACCACTCGCACCCCAAGCCACCGGCAACGGTACGTGGGACGTGGACGGATTCAACGATGAGGAAATCGTCGCGCTGACGCTCTCCACGCTGCGAATCAACGTAACTGAGGGTGCCGTTGACAGCGACGTCACCCCCCTCATCACCTTCACCGCTGACATGGCGTCCCCCGCCCACGACGCGGCCGGTAATGCAATGGCCACTCAATCCGTAGTCAGCATCGACGGCGTGGCCGCTGGTATCAGCGCCGCAGTCACCGACGACGTGAACAAGGACGGCCTGCTTGACACAGTCAACATCACGTTTGGTGGCCCCGTCAATGCGACCACATTCGACGCTGCGGCATTCTCCTTTGGAGGCATTGCTGCTGACTCTGGTTACGTCCACGTAGACAGCGAGAACGCCACCCTCAACTTCACGACGACCTTCGGCACAGGCGCCCTGCCCAACCTCACCTTCGTCGCGGGCACACTAACCGACGCCGACGGTGCGACCATCGTAAGCCATGGCGGCGATGACGTCAACGAGGCTGATGGTGCGCGGCCGGTCGCCTTGGCGATGCACACCATTGACACGAACGGCGACGGCGTGCTTGACGGGTACAACGTCACCTTCAGTGAAGCCGTTCTTGGGACTGCCACTGGCGACATCGCTGGTGCCTTTGGCCTGACCACGTCCATTGACGGCGCCTGGGTCGAAATCACCACGGGTCTTGACAATGGCACGGGTGACCTGCCTGCAATTAGCATCGATGGTGGTCTGCATGACAGTGAATCCAATGCGGTTGTTCCATTCAACCACACGACCGTGGCGCCCGCCGATGGCGCTGGCCCAGTTCTCCTCTACGTGGCAGCCGACCTCGGCTCCGCGGTGGGAACCCTAGTGTTCAGTGAGCCGCTGGAGCAAAACATTGCTTCCGCCACGGACCTAGAGATTCTACCCTACGCTGGGTCTGGTGCCTCGACAATCCTTGCGGTTACGGACACGGGCGACCGACAGGAATTCACTGTTGAGTTTGACACGGCTGTTACCAACGCCACCGTGACTGGCGGCCAGGTGGTCTTGGATGGGCTCGGTTCGGGGACCGTTTACACGGATTCCGCCGGCAACGAACTTTCGCCCAAGCCCGCCGGCTTCCAAGATGGAACTGGCCCCCGCCTGCTACGCGCATTGACATACGGAAATGGCGCCGGCCAACTGGGCGGTGCAATCCTCGAATTCAATGAGGACGTTCGTGCCAGCGAAATCAATGCGACTCGAATCACGATTGATGACGCAACCGTCGTCTCCGCAACTTTGGCTGCAGGCGAAACTCGTTTCGTCGATGTGGCCTTCACCACGGCAAACGGTACGGGTGCCACGCCCACGATTACTCTCGAGGCCGGCTTTGCTGTGGACCTACGTGGCAATGAATCCCTAGAATCTACAATGGCCACCCTGGACGGTGCCACGCCCGTCGTGCTGAGCACCTTGACCAAGGATGCCAACGGCGACGGCCACCTCGATGGCTTACTCATTACATTCAGTGAACCCGTCGAGAGTCACGCCTTCAATGCCGCGACATGGGGTATCACTGGCTACACCGCCAGTGGACAAACCCACGACAATGCGACCCTGATGCTCACGCTCGACCAGAAGGCCCAGCCTGACACCGGTGCCACGCCTGCGGTCACGTACAACAACACGACCGTTTCCCTGGCCGATGCCGCCGGAAACGAACTCGCTAACAACACCATGTTGACGCCCACCGACGGCGCTAAGCCCATTCTTTGGGCCGTGGATGCCACGGTTGGTGCCGCTCAGGTCACGGCAATCTTCAGTGAGCCTGTCCGTGTCAGCGGAAACGCCGTTGCCAGCACAGACTTCCGTTACTTCAACGACGCCCCTGGTGGTGCAATTGGCGTCGCCAATAACGGTGCAACCTCCATGGACGACACGACAATTGTCCTCACCTTGACTGGTGCTGCCATTACGGCCGACGACTTCGGCCAAGACCAGATCAGCGTCAAGACTGGCGTCAAGGACGTGGCCGGCCTGGAGGTCGATACGACGCGCAAGGTCCACTTCAGCGACGTCACCGCCCCTAGCGTTGTAGAAGCCAAGACCGCCGACCTGGACCAAGACGGTGAATTGGATGCAGTCATTGTCCGCTTCTCTGAAGCAGTCACTGCTGCAGGTGCCGCTGCCGACTGGACGATTACCGGTCGCGGCCACCCGACAGATGTCGCCTTCAACGACCGCAATGTCACCCTCGAATTCGCGGCTGCCGGCGACGCCACCAACGCCACGCTCGACGTGGTCCTGCACAACGCCACCGTCGCGGACAGCGCCGGCAATCAAGCCAGTGCCTTCGCCACGACTGCGACTGACGGCGCCAGCGCCGTCCTCATGGTTGCCGAGACCTTCGACGCGGACGGCGACGGCCACCTGGATCAAATCAACCTGACCTTCAGTGAGGGTGAGTTCTCCTTCGACGAGACAGCCATGTTCGTGGATGGATTCACAGTCGCTGCGGATTCCTACGAAGTTGATTCCGCCCGAACAGTGATTCTCAACATCACTGGCGACCACGAAACCGGAACCACTGGCCTCCTGCCGGCCCTGTCTGGCAACGAATCGGCCTTGGCTAGTGACGGCAATTCCCTGGTAATCTCCGGGGACCTCAGTTACACCGATCGCGCCGCGCCCGTCCTCCAACACATCAAGACGGGAGACGCCGACGGCAACGGTATCCTCGACCACATCAGGGTACAATTCAGTGAAGCAGTAGCCCCTCAGTCCGGCATATTGGAAACCACCCCGTGGAACATGCCGCACCATGCCGAGACGGTTACGCTCGAAGGCGACCACATCATGATTGCATTCCTCGAGCAAACCAATGCTACGGATGAACTCCCCGTCGTGAGCTTCACGTTCCCTGCGCAAACCTTCGGCGATGACGAAGGAAACCCGCACACCGAATTCAGTACGAGTCTGCAAGACGGTGCCGCGCCGGTCCTTCTGTCCGCCAAGACCGTCGATGCTACTGGCAACGGCGGAGTCTCCGACGGCATCCTTGACGGGGTAACGCTAACTTTCAGCGAAGAAGTCGTCATGCTGGACAAGACCAACGTCACGGTGGCCGGTGCAACAGTCACGGCTGCCACTACGGCCGGCAATGACGTGCATGTATCCTTCACCTCGACCATGTCGACTGGTGCGCGCCCGCTTGTGACCGTCAACTCCACTTTCGGTGAGGACGTGGAAGGCAACGCGGCTCGCGCCGCCACCTTCGAGGCCTTCGACGGCGCCAAGCCAGTCCTTCTCAAGGCCGTGGTCCTTGGTTCGCAGGTCTTCGCGGAATTCAGCGAAGGTATTCACCGCAACGAAACCGGAACCAAGGCCGTGGATGTGTCCGCATTCGCCTACAAGCGGACGGGTGGCAGCGCTGTGACCATCAGCGGCATCAGCCACTCCCCCGGTTCGGCATCGGCCACCTTGACCATCGCCGGCAACTTCGCCAACGGCGACAAATTGAGTGTCAAGGACAACGTGGTAAAGGACGCCACTGGAAACGTGGCCCTCGCCAAGACCGTCACGGCGGTCAAGGACACCAGTCCCCCTGCAACCGTCACCGACCTCACTGCCACGGGCTTCAAGGCCGCCGCAGAAGGCTGGTCCACGACCACGAGTGGTTCCTTCAGTTGGAAGGCACCGGCTGGTGGCTCCGACCGCATCAAGCATTACATCGTCAAACTCGACGGCCAAGCACTCTCAACGTCCCCTGTGACCAAGACCAGCGTTTCCGTTGCCGCAGTTGCCGATGGAACCCACCTGTTCACGGTCGCCCCTGTTGGCAAGAACAACATCGTGGGGCCCGAGAGTGCATTCTCCTTCAAGGTGGACGCCACCAAGCCGGTGGGCGCCACGATTACGAGCAGCACCCACCCGGATGCCCTGTGCGGCAAGGAACGCGCTGCCTCCTTCGCCTGGAGCGGGGCCTCCGATGCCCGCAGTGGGTTGGCGGAGAAACCGTTCAAGGTGACATTCAATGGCACCACGACGGAGACATCCAACACCACCCTTTCTGCAGCAGGCCTCGCCGATGGCAAGCACACCCTAACGTTGGTCACTCGCGACGCTGCTGGCAACGAGAACACCACCACGTACACGGTTGGTGTCGACAACGCTGCCCCCAAGGTCAGCCTGTCGGGCCCGGCTCGCATCAACAAGGCGTTCACCGTTTCCTGGAGTAGTGACGATGTCTGTGGCGTACAGGACTACACCATCGAATACCGCAAGGACACTGGCGCCTGGACCGCCTTCTCGTCGGGCAATGCTACGAGCAAGTTGCTCAACGAATCGGCTGCCGGCACCTATGAGTTCCGCGGCAAGGCAACCGACGTCCTTGGACACGTGGGCACGTTCGATGCCAACCGCACCCTCAAGGTCGTAATCGACAAGACTGCGCCTGCTGCCCCGGGTGGCCTCACTGCCACCGTCTCGGTCGGTAGTGTCGGCTTGTCCTGGACTGCTAGCACGGCGGATGACGTGGACCACTACCGCGTCTACCGCTCTGAGAACGGCGGTTCGTACGCGTTCCTCGCGACATCCAACACGACTCGGTACGCGGACGCGACCGTGAAGGACCTGACCCTGTACTCCTACAAGGTGAGTGCCGTGGACACCGCAGGCAATGAAGGCCAACAAGGCGCGGCCAAGGACGTCCAGGTCAACTTCGACCTCAATACCAAGCACGCCGGTGCCGGGGCCCGTGAGAACCTGACCCGCCTCCTCGGCGTGGATGTGTCCGAACTCAAGGCGAGCAAGACCGGTAGTCGCTTCGATGCCATCGAAGGCAGCGGATTGCACCTGAGCCGTGTCCTTCGCACACCTGGCTTCGGCAACATGGATGCTCTGCTCATCGCCAAGGATTCCTCCTCGCGGCCGACTGCCATCTGGATTCCTGACACTGACGAAGTGCTTCCCATCAAGCCCATCCAGGTGCCGGCCAGCAACCTCACGCAAGCCGACACCAACGACGGCACGGAGGTCACCGTGACGGTGGACAAGGAAGAAGGCTGGATTGAAATCCAGTACCCTGACCCCTTGACGGATCGCACCATCGTAAGCGTCAAGGCTGGCGACCGCACAATCCCTGCCGGTCAAATCTTCCAAGAAGATGGCAACGTCTACATCTACGACGACCCCGAAACCACGTACACTGTGCTGTACACGCCTGATGCCCTCCCCGGCGCAGGTGACGGCACTGGCGGCGACGGTGACGGGTCTGGCGACGGTGACGGCACCGGTGGTTCCGAAACCACCAACGGCTTGCCCTGGTGGGCTTGGACCCTCATCATCATGGCCGTCCTCGTGGCAGTCGGCGGTGGCGTTGGCTACTACATGTACAGCCGTAAACAGGACGAAGCCTGGGTCTAACCGTCTAACCTCCTCTTCCCCCTACCCCTTCCCGCCACCCCTTTTATCAACGCATCTTGGGTCGCGGCGCCTGTCATGGCACAGAAGATCGTGCACGTCGTAGGCACCGGCACCATCGGTGAGCCCCTCATCGCCCTATTCGCCGACAAGAAGGATGAATTGGGCATTGACGAGGTGACGTTCAACAAGCGCACCCCGCTGTACACGGATCGCTCCAAGATTCAGGACCTCATTCGCCGCGGGGCCCGGTTGGCGTGCGCGGCCGACGCCAAGCCTTCCTTCGAGGAACTAGGCATGGAGGTCTCCTACGAAACGGAGGAGGCCATTGAGCGAGCAACCGTGGTTATCGACTGCACGCCCAGCGGCGTTGGTGTCGCCAACAAGCAACAATTCTACGAGAAATACGACGCACCGGGCCGTGGTTTCATGGCGCAAGGCAGTGAGTTCGGATTCGGCAAGCAGTACTGCCGATGGGTGAACGACGACGCCGTTGACCCCGCCAACGACCGCTTCGTGCAGATCGTCAGTTGCAATACGCACAACATCAGTGCCATCATCAACGCTATCGCCCTGCGCCACGGCGACGACAACCTCGTCGAAGGCAACTTCACTTGTATCCGCCGCGGCAGCGACGTCTACGAGGACAAGAACATCGGCTCCCCTGAAGTCGGTGCCCACAAGGACGGCGACTTCGGTACGCACCATGCTCGTGACGTGTGGCACCTCTACCAAACCAAGGGCCTCGACCTCAAACTGTTCAGCACCGCCCTCAAGGTGCCGACTCAGTACATGCACACCTTGTACTTCGACATGCGCGTCGAGAAGCCCACCAGCGAAGACGAAATTCTAGCGTACTTCGCTGAGCACCCTGGCCTGTCGACGACGTACAAGAAGTCCGCTAACAGCGTGTTTGCGTTTGGCCGTGACCACGGCTACATGGGTCGCATCCTCAACCAGACGGTGCTAGCCCACAACACGCTCAAGGTCCTCGAGGATGGCAAGCGCGTCGTCGGGTACTGCTTCACGCCCCAGGATGGTAACAGCCTCCTGAGCAGCGTGGCCATGACGGTCCGCTACCTCTACCCAGACTCTTGGGAAGAGAAGATGAGCCACTTCGACCAGTACCTGTTCGACGAAGTCTAGGGCTGTCCAGCCTGGCCCCTGGCCCGAAGATGCACGCCAATCGGAGCCGTTAGGCAAATCTGGCCCCCGTGCAAACGGTTTTGGTCGTCCGCCTCTGTCGAGGCCCTGGTAGGCCATGCG
>JBFJXU010000064.1:0-10238 GCA_041622975.1 Thermoplasmatota archaeon | reverse complement strand
GAATTCAGGGTCACGCTTCACGCCGACCCGCGCTTCGAGTTCCACTCGGTTTGGATGAGGCGCCCCCGCCGCATTCACAAGCCGCAGGTGCCCATGGATGAATTGGCGCCGGCGCTCAACCCCGACACGGACCGTGCGTTTCCGCACATGCATTCTCAGCCGGGCCGTCGCAGTCACAAATAGAATCGCTCAGGGTGCTCCTGGTGGATGCGAATGACTTGCTCCTGGCTGAGTTCCCCGTTTTGCAATAAGCCAAAGGTTCGCTTGGGAACCGTGTCACACGGCATTACAACGTTGGGTCGAGTCGGCTCGTCGATGTAGTCGGTTTCCAGCATGAAGTCGTGGCCCTTGGCGAGCGCTTTGCGTATGGTTGAGCGACTGGCGATGACGCTAGGGAAGATGCCATGGTTTTCGTCCTCACGGATGAGTGGGCCGCAGTAGTGCTTGATGACGCGCCCCCGCGGCAATCTGGCGTTGTCCGCCATGGTTGCAAACTCGGCCATCGTCTCTGGCTCCGCATGCTCCGTGTGTAGGAGAATGGGCATGTCCACGTCGCGGGCTTTCTCCATGCCGTACGCCAGCAACTCATTGTTGTGTTCCTGCAAGTCGGCAGGCACGTCGAAGTGGGCTCGCCCCACTTCGCCCAAGCAATGGGCTCGCTGGTCGGCGAGGATTTCCCCCGCCACATCGAAGCAACCGCGGCCGAAATCCATGGCTTCGTCCCATCCTTCACCATCTGCAATCTTCATTGGCTCCAGGGGGTAGGGTCCGATGGCGCTCCATACCTTGCAGCCTGTTTCCTCCCGAATGATCTCGCTGAACGCCAAGTGGCGTTCGCATGATTCCCGAAACGCCTCTACGGTGGCGGGGTAGTCTGGTAGTCTGACGTGCAGGATGCTGGTTCCACCTGCGGCCATGAATTCCCGTACGGCGTCAAGGCCCTTCCAGCCATCGGGCTTGCAGTGGAAGTGGTTGTCATGACAAGGCAAGGCGTCCGAGGGCACACCTGTGCCAGACGGCGGGGCCACTTGGGTCCACCGAAGCCGATTTGAGGGCGGGAAGGTCGCCCCTGCCCATGCATGTCTATGCCATCTTGGCGGTGCTCGCTGTACCCATCCTAGCCGGCTGCACCGACCCCGTTGACAATGGCCCCCAATTCGTTATTCCTGAACAGGACTCGGCTGGCCGCTACGTCATCGAGATGACCAGCGCCCTCACGTTCGAGCCCAAACTCGCCCAAGTGCCCGCTGGTGCAACCGTTGTCTGGGTCTTCAAGGGCGGCGGCGCCCACGACGCCGAAGCCGAAGATGGCACCTTCAAGAGCCCCCTGCTGCGCAACGAAGGTGAAGAATTCGAGCACACGTTCACGTCGACCGGCGAATTCGACTACTGGTGCAACCCCCACCGCTCCACTGGGATGCTGGGCACCATCCGTGTCGGTTGAAACCTGCCCGCCGCGCCTTTCCCCCTTTGTCTTTTGAACACCCCACTCCTGGCCGCGCCCAATGACGGTCCCCAAGGCCTACCGGCCGGACGAGATGGAACAGCAAGTGCTTGCCCGGTGGCGCAAGGACAAGACGTTCCACCGGCAATTGGCTGCAGGTCGCCAAGTCTTCGATGAATCCGGCGGCAAGCCCGCCCACAAATTCGTCTTCCTGGAAGGCCCGCCCACCGCCAACGGCATGCCCCACCCTGGTCACGTCTTGACGCGCACCCTGAAGGACTCCGTCAACCGCTTCCACGCCATGCAGGGCAAATGGGTGCCCCGCAACGCCGGCTGGGACTGCCACGGGCTCCCGGTCGAAATCGAGGTGCAGAAGGAACTGGGCATCGAGAAAGTGGAGGAGATCGAGGAGTTTGGCCTCGAGCCGTTCCTTGCCAAGTGCAAGGAATCCGTGTTCCGTTACAAGGGCGAATGGGAGAAGATGAGCGAACGCGTCGGCTTCTGGGTGGACTTCGACCAGCCCTACGTTACCATGGATGACCGCCACATCGAATCCGTATGGTGGAGCCTCAAGCAACTCTTCGACCAAGGCCTCCTCGTCAAGTCCTACAAAGTCGTCCCCTACTCTCCCGTCACGGGCACATCCTACTCCAGCCACGAAGTAGCACAAGGCTACCAAGACGTGGTGGACACCTCGGTGTTCGTCAAATTCCACCTCAAAGACGACCCCGACGACGCCCGGGTCCTGAGTTGGACCACAACGCCATGGACCCTACCCGGCAACGTTGCCCTAGCCGTCGGCGACGACATCGACTACGTCAAGGTCCGCGTCGCGGAGACCAGTGACAAAGCCACGGCCAAGGAAGGAGAAGTCCTCATCGTAGCCGAAGCCCTCGTCAAGAAGGCCCTGCGCAACCACGTGGAAGTCCTAGAGAAAATGAAGGGGCGGGACTTGGTGGGCCGTGCCTACGAACCCCTCTTCCCCGGCGCCATCGACCCCCACGCGGAAGCCCCCTGGGAAGTAAACCCCGACAAGACGTGGACAATTCTCCCCGCCGACTTCGTCACCACAGAGGACGGAACCGGCGTCGTCCACACCGCCGTGATGTACGGTGAAGACGACTTCAACCTCGGCCGGGAACTAGGCCTCCCCGCGCAACACACCGTCGGCCTTGACGGCTGCTTCATTGACGCGGTCCCCGGCCTTGGTGGCAAGTTCGTCAAGGATGCCGACACGGAAGCCGCTATCCTGGGTTTCCTGGAGGGCGCCGACCTCCTCTACCGCTCCGAACAATACGAGCACAGTTACCCCCACTGCTGGCGCACCGGCACCCCGCTCCTCTACTACGCCCTCGACTCCTGGTACATCCAGATGAGCAAGTTGCGCGACCAATTGCTCGCCAACAACGACGCCATCAACTGGGTCCCCGGAACCATCAAAGAAGGACGCATGGGCGACTGGCTCCGCAACGTCAAGGACTGGGCCTTCAGCCGCAACCGGTACTGGGGAACCCCCCTACCTGTGTGGGTGTGCGAAGACGGCCACCAGACCTGCATGGGCGGCCACGAGGATCTGAAAGCCCACGGCCTCAATGTAGCCGAACTCCACCGCCCCCACGTTGACGTCCCCATCGAGTGCCACTGCGGCAAACAAGCCACCCGGGAACCCTACGTCATCGACGTATGGTACGACTCTGGCGCCGCCCAGTTTGCCCAATTCCCCCAATTCGAAGGCGACGCCGACAAAATGCTCGCCGAACAATGGCCCATCGACTTCATCGCCGAAGGCCTTGACCAGACCCGTGGTTGGTTCTACAGCTTGCTAGCCATTGGCACTGCCCTGGGTAGTTTGCCACACATGAAAGAGAGCGGTGACTTCCAAGGCCCCGCGTTCAAGAACGTCGTCGTCAACGGCCTCATCCTCGCCGAAGACGGCCAAAAAATGAGCAAGTCGAAGAAGAACTACACCAGCCCCGACGAGGTGTTTGCCCACCACGGCGCCGACGCCACCCGCTGGTACTTGCTCTCCGCCTCCGCCCCATGGCAGGACAAGCGCTTCTACGACGACGCCGTGCGCGACACGTACGGGAAATTCTTCTCCACGCTGTGGAACACGTTCCTCTTCTGGGTCCAATACGCCGACCTGGACGATTGGAGACCAACGCTCACCACGCTCGACAACATGAGCCCAGTAAACGACCTGGACTCATGGCTCCTCAGCCGCCTCGAAGCAACCGTTGCCACCGCTCAAGAAGAAGGCAACCGCTTCCACCTCCACAAGGCAACGCGCGCCATCGAAGACTTCGTCGTCGGCGACTTGAGCAACTGGTGGGTCCGCCGCTCCCGCGACCGTTTCTGGGCAGAGACGGATTCCTCCGACAAGCAATCCGCCCACGCCACGTTGTGGTGGAGCCTCCACTCCGTGTGCCGACTTGTTGCACCCTTTGCACCGTTCATGGTGGAACACATCTGGGACCGCGTCCGCCTCCCCGAAGACCCTGATTCGGTGCACCTGGCCCGTTACCCCGAACCCGGACCCCGCAACGAAGAACTCGAAGCCAGGATGGCCACCGTCCGCGACCTCGCCGAAAAAGGCCGCGCGCTGCGCAGCAAGATCGGCATCCCCACGCGCCACCCCCTCGCCGAAGCCATCGCCGTCGGTAGTGACCTCGGCACCCTCGCGGAAATCCTACGCGATGAAATCAACGTCAAGGAACTCCACGAAGAAGACGCAGCCACCCGCATCAAGAGTTACGTCGCCAAACCCAACCGCGCAGCCCTCGGGCCCGCCTTCAAGCAATTGGCGCCCCTCGTCGCTAACGCCATCGAAGAACTCGACGGCGACCACGCCCACGCCACCCTCTCAACAGGCGGCACCGTGGGAGTCCACATCGAAGGCCACGACCACGACCTCACCAGCGAACACGTCACATTCGAACAAGAAGACAAAGACGGCTGGGCGACCGTGGAAGCCGACGGCGTCACCCTCGCCTTGTGGACAATTCGCGACCAAGAACTCCTCGACGAAGCCCTCGCCCGCGAAGTCATCCGACGCATCCAGGACCTCCGCAAGGAACTGGACCTCGAAATTGACGCAACCATCCAAGTCACCCTCGGCACCGAAGCCGCAGAACGACTCACCCACTTCGCCCAAGTCATCGCCGAAGAAGTCCGAGCCTCCAACCTCAACTTCGCCGACGTGAACAAGCCCCTCAAAGTATGGGACATCGACGGCCTCAGCATCACCTGCGACGTGGACGCCGAAGGACTGGTCAAAGGAATGGTTGAGGCGGCTTAGCCTAGAGATTAATCTGGTACTGTACCCGCTTAGTCCGAATCCGCTTCTCCAACTCGTTCAGCGTCAGCGTGACAAAGAACGGCTCGCCGTATGCGTTATTCTCAGAAAGCACGACGAACGCGAACTTGTAGCGCTCTCCAAGCAACCGGGCGATACGGAACTCGTTCTCGGTCGCCCCGAAGAAGAAGCCGCGCAGGCTATCGTCCTTGACGGCGCCGTTCTTGTTCCTGGTGGCCTTGAGTTCAATCAGCACCAAGGAATCGAGGTGTTCGTCCAGGTTGTCGATGGTCAACTGGTCAAATGCGTGCTCTGTCCAAACCAGGTCAAAACTACTGGTGGGCAAGCGGCCATTGTTACCCGTGACGCCAAGATGTTGCAGAATGGCCTTCTTGACTGGCAAGGCGACCTCATGGAATCGGTTGTCCTTGGCTAGAAGTACGTCCTTGGCACGCAACTCCGTCGCGAGGTTGCTGTGCGTTTTCTCGTAGGATGCTTCCTTGCCGCCCACGACGCCGTGGCGTCGTAGGCGATCAAAGGACTTGTGATCAGGAAGCCCCACACTGCCGGCACCCTGGCCGACACTCATAGTAGGCTAATTCAGCCAAGGATTCGGGCCATCGTCGCTTGCAGTCTCGGCACACGTTGCCGTCGTCGCCGATGCCTTCGTCAACTAGGCGGAAGCACTCGGCGCAGAAATCTAGGTGGTCGTCGCAGAGGTACACGGTGATGTCGCCGATGGCAAGCCATCGATGCGCGGATGCTCCGCAGGCGGAGCAGGCGATGTCCTTGTGGTGGCAGATGCGTCGGTGTTTGCAGTTCAGGCATGCGCCCAAATCGCCTGCCCGATAGTCGTGGCAGGGGTCGCCGCTCACGAAGTTCTCGCGGCACGTCTCACAGAGGTAGGACATGCGTCGAGGTATGGATGGCGTTTCTTGAGATCAACCGTTGCGGCGATCACTCGTCCTGTTCATCCAACTCCAACGCCTTCTCAACCCAGCCATCAAGCAACTCGGGCGTCTTAGCGCCCACTTTCCACACGTGCTTGGCGACGGGTGATTTCCCGGTGCCCTTGAGGCCCATGCCGATTTCCATGCCGCGGAAGAAGCCGAGGGTGACGTGTTTCTGGGCGGCGGAGGCGTAGCCGAGTGGTCCTTGCTTGAACCAGCAGGGAACGCCCCATGCAATCCCTTCGACCACGTCTTGGTCTTCGCGCCATTTGGCGCGAATCGCGTCTACCATGGAGCGCTGCAATTCGTCGAGGTCGGCGATGTAGCCGTCCACTTCGGGGTGGCGGCGGCGTTTGGGTTGGTCGTGCCAGGCCACGGGTTCGAATGAGGGGGTGAAGGGGAAAAGGGTGGCTTCAGGTTCTACTCGTCGTCGTCCTTGCCCTCTTCATCATCGTCGTCATTGTCATCGTCCTCATCGTCATCCTCGTCTTCGTCGTCGTCGAAGTCGTAGGATTGTCCGGCCAGGCAGGCTTGGTGTTCGCGTTCGATATCGGCGACTTCCTCTTCGTACTCAGCGTGAGCCTCGGCGACGTCCTCTTCGTACTCGGCGTCCGCTTCGGCGGTTGCATTCTCGTACTCGGATTGGGCCTCTAGTTTGTCCTCGGCGGAGTTGTTGGTGGACGTCAGGGTCTCCTGGCGCTCTTCTTCGGCTTCGGCGTAGGCTTCGTCGCGCTCCTCTTCGGCTTCAGCGAGTTCTTCGTCGCGCTCCTCTTCGGCTTCAGTGAGTTCTTCGTCGCGTTCGGCGTCGCACAATTCCTGTTCGCTGGCACCGTAGTGCTGGCGGGGATCGTCGTCTTCGCCGTCGCCGTCGGAGTCGTCGTCTTCGTTGTCTTGGATGCCGTCACCGTCGTCGTCCGTGTCGTCCACGTCATCGATGCCGTCTAGGTCGGAGTCGTCATCGCTGGTTTGCACGTCCTTCACGACGGGGGTGTAGGTGCCGGCTTCCATGTCGACGCCTGCGTCGAGGTCGAAGTCAACGAGGATGTCGATACCGTCGGTGCCGACGGTGAAGTCTTCGGCGATGCTGACGATGTTGCCAAAGACGTTGAGAAGGGTCTCTTGGCCATCGTGGTCAACGACCATCACTTCACTAACAGCAATGCGGAGGCCGTCGTAGTTACCCGGGGCCAAGTCGAAAGACGCGAGGCTTTCCTTGGCATCTGCCGCACTTAGGCTTAGCAATTCGATGGTTTCCTTGCCATCGAATACGGTGGACCAGTCGCCGCCTTCGGCCTTGACTTGGGCCTTGGTGAAGGTTACGTGGACCTCGGCGACGTCGTCCGTCAAGGCGTCTTTCACGTACAGGGTACTGCTGGTGTCGCCGATACAACCCGCCAGGGCCATGGTGGCAAGGGCGAGTGATACGGCGATGGTTGTTCGGGTCATGATGACTCAACCCCGAGGCTCCGGGCATCTTACTTAACTCCCATGTGGCAGGAGTCGAACGGTCGGATGGTCCCTTAAGGAGTGGTGGGGTGCGGCCCCCTTGTGAGCATCGCCATCCGGAATACCACGATTGTCACGCAGGGTGACGAGCGGCGCGTCATTGAAGGGGACGTGTACGTGGAGGATAATCGCATCGTGTCGGTGGGGCCGCCGGCGCCCGAGGCGGACCGTGAACTGGACGGTCGGGGTCAAGTGGTGTTGCCTGGCCTCATTAATCTCCATACCCATGTTCCCATGGGTTTGTTCCGGGGTTACGGTGACGATATGTTGTTGGAGCCGTGGCTCAAGGAGCGAATCTGGCCCGCCGAGGACAACTTGACGGCCCAGACCATGCGCGCAGGTGCGGACCTGGGTCACCTCGAATCCATTGTCAATGGCGTAACAAGTTACCTTGACATGTACTTCATGGAGGCCGACGTGGTGGCGGCGTCCTGCCGGGACGCTGGGTTGCGCGGCTGGTGTGGAGAAGGCATGGTGGACTTCGGCACGCCTGACGGCGAGCCCAATCCCAAGTTGAAGGACATTGAGGCGAGCATCAAGGCCACTGCAGATGACCCCTTGATCACCCATTGCCCAAGCCCTCACGCCGTGTACACCGCCAGCGAGGCGACGTATGAGGAGTCGGCGCGCGTGGCATCCGAGTATGGGGTGCCCATGCATACCCATTGCTCGGAGACGCGCACCGAGGTCTACGAGTGCCAGGACAATCACGGCAAGCGGCCCGTGCAGATCTTAGAGGAAACGGGAGCCTTAGCGGCAAATGCTGTGCTGGCTCATTGTGGTTGGATCACGAAGGAGGAAGTGCGGCTTATTGGTGACCGCGGCGCCGCCGTGGCTCATTGCCCCGTGAGCAATCTCAAGTTGGCAACGGGTGGCGTCTGCCCCGTGCCCGAACTGCATGACTGCGGCGTCCACGTGGGCCTGGGCACCGATGGGGCCGCAAGCAACAACGCTACCGACTTGTTTGAGTCCATGAAATTTGCAGCCCTCGTGCAGAAACAGCACCGCTGGGATGCAACGGTTCTCCCGGCTCAACGAGTCCTTGACATGGCGACTCGGGATGGGGCGGATGCCCTGCGGCGGCCTGACTTGGGTCGCGTGGAACCCGGCGCCCGGGCCGACCTCATCATGGTAGACTTCCGGCGTCCCCAGTTGGTGCCCCGCCATGATGCGGTGAGTCACTTGGTGTATGCGACCAGTGGTCGCGACGTTTCTACGACCATTGTCAATGGTCGAATCTTGATGGCCGAAGGCGTTGTGGAATCCATGGATGCCCAGGCGGTCATGGACGTAGCGCAAGCGGCGGCGACGGAGGTCTGTCCATGAGGGTGGTAAGTTGGAACATCAATTCGGTGCGAGCGCGGGAGAACCGCACCGTGAATTTCCTGGACCGCGCCAAACCGGATGTGCTCTGTTTGCAGGAGACCAAGTGTCTCCCGGACCAATTCATCCACGAGGCCGTTGCTGCTAAGGGCTACCGCGCGGAGGTGTACGGCCAGAAGTCGTACAACGGCGTCGCCCTTGTGGTCCCCGACGGCGTGGAAGTAGAGGACGTGCGCCATGGTTTTCCAGGCGATCCATGCGCTGACCAGGCCCGCGTAATCAGCGGCCGCGTGGGCGACACCTGGATTGCGAATCTCTACGTGGTCAATGGCAAGGCGCCGGACCACGAGGCGTTCCAGGTCAAGAAAGAATGGCTGGGCAACGTGCGTGCTTGGTTGGACGAATCATTCGACGCCAGCGACCGCCTGCTCCTCGTAGGTGATTGGAATATCACGCCGACGCCCGAGGATACGTACGACGCCGTGGCGACCCAGGGCAAGATTCACTGCACGGATGAGGAGCGTGCTTGGCTCGCTCATGTACGCGACTTTGGTCTGGTGGATGTCCACGCCGCGAAGGCTGAGCCGTGCTTCACGTGGTGGGATTACCGGGCCGGTTCTTTCCCCCGGGATCGTGGTCTACGCATCGACTTGGCTTTGGCTACCCAAGCGGTGGCATCGGACGTGACTGGCGTCATGGTGGACCGCGACGAACGGCACAAGTCATTCTACCCGGATGAGAATCCGAGCGACCATGCGCCGCTGATTGTGGACCTGGCTTAGTGGCGCCGCCAGGCTGCCAAACCGGCTAGCGTGATTGCGATGAGTCCGGGGGCGGGCCCAGGAATGGATTCGTCGTCGCTGCCATCGTTGCCGTGACCGTCATGGTCGCCGTGGTCGCCGTGGTCGTGACCTAAGGGGTCGGAGCCGTCGGGCGTGACTCCGCCCATCACCATGATGGCTCCGTCGTCGGCGTACCAAGTGACCGTGTCACTGGTATGAATCATGAATTCGGCGGGGTCGAAGGCACCGTCCACGAATCGAACCTCGTGCTCCTCGGGTGTGTGATTGTCTGCGGCTGCCATGATGGTGATGGCGCCTTGCACGTTGGGTCGCTTGTGGTCGTGGTAGGCAAAGATGCCGACCGTGTGGAACGTATGGCTCCATGAACTTCCCTGGGGAATCTCAGGGCTTGTGAAGGCGAGATCCTCGGGGTGCTCTTCATGGGCAAGCGGGTCGCGGACCTTGACTGCCGCCGTAGCAGCCGCGTAGCCACCCAGGGGCGTGGTTGCTACCAGCGTGGTGTTGCGCGTGGTTTGGGACTTGATGACGAAGTCAACGGTCTTGGTGGCGTTGGGACTGAGGCTTAGTGTGGTGCTTAGCGGCGCTCCGTCCAGGGCCAGGGACACGTTCTGGGTGGCCCCGAGGAGGTTGGTGACGGTGGCCGTGAACGATGCTTCGCCGCCGGACTGGACTTCGGCCTCGACCTTGTCCAGTACGACGGACAGGTAATCGAGTTCGGGGGCCGCGAATTCACCGATATCGAAGGCGGCGCCAAGGGGGTCCGGGGTTCCAGGCGCGGCTCCTTGTGGCATGTTGTCCCCTTCTGCTTCACCGCTGTAGCCTTCGACGAACCACTCGCTAAGTGTGTCGCCGGAGTAGGTGGTCCAGGCCTCCACGGCGAACCGTGTGCCGTCGTTGATGAGGACTGGCTGCACGAT
>JBFJXU010000063.1:0-10483 GCA_041622975.1 Thermoplasmatota archaeon | reverse complement strand
GCATCGGGGTCCTTGGCCAGGAGTCGCTGCGCCTTGGCTTCCCGGAACCCGGCCTCACTCAATGTACTGAGCCATTCTTGCTCGGAGCGGAGTGCCATGGGGACTCCCATGTCCTGGGGCCAGGAGTGACTGTCAGGGTTCTCTGCGTAGAAGTCAATGAGGATGAGGAGGCTGCCCCCGGGTGCGAGAACGCGATGAACCTCACGCAGAACGGCGTCGGGGTCCGGGGCGTAGTAAAGGGCCTCCATGCTCCACGCCACGTCGAAGGAGTCGTCGTCATACGGCAGGTCGGTGAAATCCGCCACTTGGAACGTCGCTTCCAATTCCTCGGCCTGGGCGGCGGCGTTGGCGCGGTCGACCATTTCCTTGCTCACGTCCACGCCGGCTCCAGTGGCCCCCGCTGCTGCGGCGCGGCGGGCCGCCCAGCCATTGCCGCAGCCCAGGTCTAGGAACCGCTTCCCGTGCAGGTCAAGGGCCTCCACGATGCCGCCGGCGGTTTGGCCGTGGCCCTGCTCCATTCCCTCCGCCCGGCCGCGCCGGGCCCAGTCGTCAAACACGTCTTGGACGCCCATGGGCCGCCGCACCTGGCCAATGCTCATATAGGGGACCCTTGTCGGCCGGTCTGCATCAGGGGCTTCCACGCCCCTTGTCCATTCCTGAGGTTACCATGGCCCGAACTCCTGCCAAGATCTACCGCAAGATCACCCAGCATTCCTACACCCGCCGCGAATACATGGGTGGTGTGCCTGGGCTTCGCATCCTGCAGTTCGAGTCTGGGAACAAGAAGGGTGAATTCAACACCGCCGTGCACCTCATCCCCGAGGAACGCGGTCAACTCCTCCACACCACCTTGGATGCCATGCGTATCACCGCGGTTCGTGCCCTCGACAAGAAGGTGGGTCGTGGTGGCTACCACCTGCGTATCCGCTGCTACCCTCACGAAGTGATTCGTCAGAACAAGCAGGCTAGTGGTGCCGGCGCCGACCGTGTTTCCATGGGCATGCGCCTCGCCTTCGGTAAGGCCATTGGGACTGCTGCCCGCATCAAGGCCGGCCAAGAAATCATCACTGTGCACTGCGACGAGCGCCACGTGGAAGGCGTGAAGGACGCCCTGCGCAAGTGCTACAACAAGATCTCCATGCCTTGCCACTTCAAGGTGGACACGGCCGTCGAGGCGTAGGTCCTTGGACTGGGCGGCCATCGCCCTCCTGGCCGCGTTAGCGGCCATCAGTGTTCGCCTGGGCATCCTAGACACCATTGGTGCCTTGGCTGCGTTCATCCTGGGAGCCGTCGTCGTTTTCGCCGGCGCGCCCGCGTGGGTAATCCTCATGGTAGCCTTCACAGGGCTCGGCTTTGTTGCCACCCGCTACGGTCGCCGCGAGAAAGAGGCGCGACGGCTCCTCGAAGAGGACGACGGACGGCGCGGTCTTGCAAATGTCATCGCGAACGGCCTAGCGCCCGCGCTTGCAGCCGTTGCGGCACTCTTTCTCCCCCATGACGCGGCCGCGCTTGCCTTCGCCACGGCCGTCGCTGCCGTGACAGCCGACACCCTGGCGAGTGAAGTAGGCAGCCTTGCCCCCCGAGTGCGTCGCATCCTGCCACCCTTTGACTTGGGTAAGCCTGGCCGCAACGGATACGTGAGTCGTCGCGGCCAAGGCGCCGCCGCCGCCGGTGCCGTCGCAATCGCCGCGCTGGCCGCAGTTCTCGGCATCATTCCATGGCTGCACGCCTGGGTGCCTGCCCTTGGTGGGTTTGTGGGCTGCCAACTGGACTCGATCCTCGGCGCCACATTGGAGAGCGACGACCCAGGTGAGCCCCGTCCCCTTTCCAAGCAAGACGTCAACTTCGTGGCAAGCGCCGTACCGGCATTCGTCGTCCTCGTAACGGCCACCCTCTTGTAGGCCTGCCCGGTCCCCGGTGACATGGATGCCATCGCCAAGAAACACGCCCTCCGTCTCGTCCCATACGGCCTCTACCTGGCTGGCACGCGCACCCAAGATGGGACCCGGCAAGTGAGTCTCGTCAGTTGGTTTACTCAAACGTCCTTTGACCCGCCGCTTGTGGTCGTTGGCATGCACCGGGAAGGAGCCGCATACACGGCCGTTCAGGAGACTGGGTTCATGACGCTCAACATCCTTGGCGCCGAGCAGCAGGACATCCTCAAGGGCTTCTTCAAGCACGTTGACTGCGCCGACGGCAAAGCCGGCGACCTTGACTACATTGAAGGCGAAACTGAGACCCCGATTCTGCCCGCATTGCCTGCTGCTTTGGAACTGAAGAAAGTGGGCGAACTGGAAGGCGGTGACCACGCACCCGTCCTGTTCGAAGTCGTCGAAGCACACGTCCATGACTCCGACGCCAAGGCCCTCGACCACGGCGGCGCCGGACTGCACTACGCGGGCTAACATGGACCCCAAGGACAAGACCGCGTTGATTACGGGTGCCACCAAGGGCATCGGTTACAGCGTGGCGATGGCGCTCGCCCGCGCCGGGTCCCGACTCATCCTCGTGGCCCGTGACGAAGAGCGCCTTGCTGTGACGGCGGAAGCCTGCCGCGACGGCGGTGCGCCCGTCGTCCACACCATCGCAGCGGATGTTGCAACCAGCGAAGGACTCGACCGCATTGTCCTCGAGTCCGTGCGCCTCGAATCCGGCTTCGACATCCTCGTCAACAATGCAGGCATTGGCGACATCAAGCCCATCACCAAGGTGGACGACGACGAATTCGACCACACGGTCGCCGTGAACCTTCGCGCACCGTTCATGTTGACTCAGGCTGCCGTGAAGATTATGCGCAAGCGAGGCGGCGGACAAATCGTCCAGATTGGCAGTGGACTCTCGTATTTCCCCCGCGCCGAATGGAGCCTCTACGCGGCCACCAAATACGGCTTGCGGGGCTTCACCGAATGCGTTCGCCTCGAGGTGGCGCACCAAGGAATCAAGGTGGGCACGGTGGCCCCAGGTTACACGGAGACACACTTCTTCGACGATATCCCCGGCGATCGCTCGTTTGACGGCGCACTCCAACCGGACGACGTTGCTCACGCAGTCATGGCCATGATTATGCAGTCTCCTCGGTCCGACATCAAGGAGATTACAGTCCGGCCACCTGCCAGCCCGTAGACGCTGCCCAACGTCGCCACGTTTTTACTCAAGTCCCAGGTTGGAACAGCATGGCCGCCAAGCGCGCAACGTTGCGCGTCCGAGACGTCTTCGACCTAGATCGTAGCCTGGCAATCATCGTCCCTGCGGATACCCCCTTCCGTGACGTTGTTCGCTCCTTCTCGGAACGCCAGGACCTGCGTGGCATTTTCGTTGTTGACGACAAGCAGCACTTGAGTGGCGTCATCACGCGCAATGACCTGCTGCACTGGGCGAGCGCCAACCTGGATTTGGACATCCCTGGCGACGAGCATTCGTGGCGTGACATGTACCGCGTCATGAGCGCCGTGACGGCGCAAGAGGCGTGCTTCCGCAACAGCAAGGAATGCCACGTTCACCCTGATGACGCCCTGGAAAGTGCGCTGGGCCTGATGCTCGAGCACAGCCTCATCGACATCCCGGTCCTCGACGACGAGGGCAACATCATTGGTGACATTCGTCTCACCGAGGTCCTTGGAAAGGTCTTCGAAGTCAACGAGGACTAAGGATGGGGGGAACCTCGCGCCGGTCGCCCATCTACATGGGCCTGTGGATTGCAGGCGCCGTTGTGCTTGCCTTGGTTGCGGGCCTTTCCATCAAGCAAACCGTCGCCGCCGGCCTCTTTGCCGGTGTGCTGGGCGGAGCCCTGTTCTTCTGGCCGTTCCGCCTGGCATTTGCGCTCTTTGGCCTGGCTGGCATGCTGGCCACGGATATCATCAACGTTCCAACCATCATACAGTTCGCCGGCCTCGACATCATTTTATTCCTAATAGGAATGATGATTGTCATTGGCTATCTCGAAGAGCGCAGGTTCTTCGAGTACTTCGTTGACGGCATGGTGGAGAAGGTCGGCCCGTCCGGGCCGCGCCTTGTCGTCGTCCTGATGATTGCAGCCGCCATATCAGCTGCCCTCGTTGACGAAGTAACCTCCATCCTCTTCATGGCCGCCACCGTGTTCAACGTGGCCGCCCGCGTCAAGGTGCGCCCCATTCCCCTGCTGATGATGGTCATCTTCGCCACCAACATTGGCAGCGCCGCGACCGTCGTGGGCAACCCGGTTGGCGTCATGATTGCCCTGCGGGCGGGATTGGGCTTCACTGACTTCCTCCGCTATGCCACGCCCATCGCCGTGGCGGCGCTCATTCTATGCATTTTCATCTGCCGCTTCCTGTTCCGGTCCTACATCAAGGAACTCGACGTGGCCCTCAAAGCCGCCGGCCCCATCGCCACGGAACATGAGCGCGGCCTCAAGGACCTCGCCACGCCGGCAATCTTGTTTGCCAGCGTAATCCTTGGCCTCATTCTCCACAAGCCCATTGAGCATGTGCTTGGGCTGGAAAAGAACGCCATGCTCCTCGGCGTGGCCCTGCTGGGTGCGGGCGTTGCCTTGGCGCTAAGCGGACTGCGGGCCCGCGAACTAGTGGAGCGCCGCGTGGACTGGTGGACACTCGTCTTCTTCCTCAGCCTATTTGCTGCCGTAGGTGCCCTCGATCAAGTGGGCATCACGGGTGAAGTCGCTCGTGGCGTGGCCAATGTCGCCGATGGCGACGAACGCCTGCTCTTCGGTGTGTTCCTCGTCACGGCCGGCGTCCTGAGCGCCCTGATGGACAACGTTCTCGCCGTGGCCATGTTCATCCCCGTGGTCGCCGACCTCGGGGCCCTCGGCATCAACGCCGCACCCCTGTGGTGGGCGCTGCTGTTTGCCGGGACCTTGTTTGGCAACATGACCATCATCGGGTCCACTGCCAACATTGTAGCAATCGGCATGCTCGAACGACGCAACCTGGGGCACATCTCCTTCATGGAATGGTTGCGCCTGGGCTCCATCGTGGCCCTACCTACCGCTGCCCTCGCCTTTGGCTTGCTGTACGTGCAATTCTACATCTGAGGGGCAACTACCAGGAAGGTACCTTGGACACGACAACCATGGTCCCTGCATCTTGACGCACCCAGACATCCTGCCGGATGCCAGTCAGGTAGCGGAAAACCGCTGGCCACGGGAATGAGGCTTCGTCATGGACTCGCACCTCTACGCCTCCCGCCATACCCTTCACGCGCCCCGTAGCGCCGACGATTTCAGCCACATCGTCCCGCAGGTCGGTCGGCGCAGGCGCGGTAGTGTCCATGGCCGACACTCGACGCGTACCGCGATAGGGTTTGCGCCCCTGGCTTCCGCTCGCCGGGCTCCCGCTTAAATCACGTGCCTGGGTCGGCCGCGACATGGCCGCCACCGCCGTCGTCGGCACCCAGTGGGGTGACGAAGGCAAGGGCAAGATTGTCGACTACCTCGCCGAACGAAGCGACTTCGTGGTACGCTTCCAGGGCGGGAACAATGCTGGCCACACAATCGTGGTCGGCGATGAGACCTACAAGCTGCACCTGCTGCCCTCGGGCTGTGTCTCCGGCAAGACCGGCGTCATTGGCAACGGCTGCGTCGTGGATCCTGGCGTCTTGGCACAGGAAGTCCGAGACTTGCAGGACCGTGGCGTGGACTTTGACCTCTACATCAGTGACCGCGCCCACCTCATTATGCCGTACCATAAACTCCTGGATGGCGCAGAGGAGGCATTCAAGGGAGACGCCAAAGTGGGTACGACGGGCCGCGGCATTGGCCCATGCTACGCCGACAAAATGAGCCGCAGTGGCATCCGCGCCGGCGACCTGCTCAACCGCGATGCCCTCATCCAGAAGGTGGCAGACAACTGCAAAGTCAAGGGGGCACTGCTTGCCGCCTACGGCCGCGAGGAAACCCTCGACCCCACCGAAGTCCTCGAGGAAGTGGAACGGTCGGCCAACATCCTCAAGCCATTCATCCGCGACACGGCGGCGCTGCTACAACGAGCCGTCGCCGACGGCCAGAACGTACTGCTTGAGGGCGCTCAAGGCGTCCTCTTGGACATTGACCACGGAACTTACCCCTACGTTACCAGCAGCAATGTGAGCGGGGGTGGGTTCTGCACCGGTAGTGGCCTAGCCCCCCGAGACATTGGTGACGTGGTCGGCGTGGTCAAAGCATACACCACCCGTGTCGGCGAGGGTGCATTCCCCACGGAACTAGACACCTCGACGGGAATCGGCGCCCACCTAGCCACCGTAGGGCGCGAAGTGGGAACCACTACGGGCCGGGCGCGGCGCTGTGGTTGGCTCGACCTCGTCGTCGTCAACCATGCAGTGCGCCTCTGCGGTGTCAATCAGCTGGCGGTCACCAAACTGGATGTGTTGTCGGGCCTTGACGAAGTCAAGGTCTGCACCGGGTACAAGGCGCCCGACGGCACGACCGTCACGCATATTCCCGCCGACCTTGATGACCTGGCCGAAATGAAGCCCATCTACGAGACATTCGCAGGCTGGGAAGAGTTGGATGCAACATCATGGGGAGACCTGCCCCCCGAGGCGCGTACTTTCCTGCAATTCTTGCGTGAAAAGACCGGCGCCCAAATCCGCCTTGTGGGTACTGGCCCCAAGCGGGATCAGACAATCCTGCGCACTGCTTGAAGTGGCTCTAATGGGCTAGCGGCCGCCCTTGTGCTGCGCGCAGTACTTGCTGCGAGCCCTCGGAACGCGTTTGCACTGCGTCCCTGAGCCAGTCGCGGCGGCGCACCGAGCCTTGTCGCCCATGACTTTGACGGCGGCCGGCCGGTTCCGGATTGGGCCCTTGCCGCCACTGGTTTTCTTGGCCCGGCTGCGCACGGTCTTCATGTCACGTGCCTTGGAAAGCGACTCCAGTTTCTTCTTGGCGATTCCTTTCGGCCGGTACCCTTTGTGGGAGACGCAGTACTTGGACCGCTCCTTGGCGTGCGACTTGCATTTCGTGCCGTCGGGCTTCAGGGCCGCGCATTGGACCATGCTGCCTGACGAACTTCACCCCCTAAACAACTGACGAAATCATTCCGCGGCGCGAAATGGCTACCTACAGGCCCGCTCGGACCACTTCGTCGGCCTTTGCCATGGCGGCGCCGAGCTTGTCTGCTTCGACTCCGGCTCCCTGCGCAAAGTCCGGGCGTCCGCCCCCTTTGCCTCCCATGACGCCCGCGGCTTCGCGCAGCACGGCACCCATGTCCACCTCCACGTCCGCAGAGCGGGCAAACAGCAACCGCACCTGAGGGCCAGCGGGAGCTGCGAGAAGGGCAATTGTCTTGCCGGGGCTGATGAGTTCAGCCGCCGTCTTCTGCAAGGCACTTGGATCCAAGTCGTCCTGGATGATGATGCGGACGCCGTTGACCTCCTCGGCGGCGTCCCCTGCCACTTGCGCTTTCAGTTCCGCCAGCTGGGTTTGAACCTCTTCGAGGAGTTTGCCACGCTCCTTCCATTCGGTGAAGAAGCGCGCGGCCGCAGCGGGAACTTCGGCGGGGGCGACGCTGAACGCCTCGGCGGCTTCCTTGAGTAGCCGTTCATCCGTTTGCCATCGCTGGGCGGCGTAGAGTCCAGCGCTGTACTCGAATCGCTCGACACCGTCCTGGATGCGCTCCGTGCGCCAGACCTTGACGGGGCCGACTTCCTGTGTGGTGTGGCAATGGGTGCCCCCGCAGTATTCGGTATCGAATGGCGAATCCCAGTCGAATGCATCGTACTCATTGGGGCCAGCGCCATCGCGGGGTGGCCGCGGCACGGAACTAATCTCGACTACGCGGACATCTTTGCCCTTGGGGATTCCACCCTGCAAGAGACTGAAGCCGTAGTGTGCTTCGGCTTCCGTGCGCTGCCACCACGTGCGGGTGACTTCGGCGCCCTGCATCACGACCCAATTGGCTAGGCGTTCAATTTCGGCCACCTCGTCGGCCGTCGGCCGTCGGAAGTGGCTCATATCCACGCGGGCGCAATCCTGGTACTTCTGGGTCCCAGCCTGCCATGAGTGGGGACCGAGTACGCGGCGGACGGCCTGGTTCATGATGTGGGTGGCGGTGTGGCTGCGCGTGTGGTCCATGCGTAATTCCCAGTCCACGACGCCCTCCACGGTGCTCCCAATTTCTACTGGGTCGGAGAGCAAGTGGATGGCGTGGTCGCCGTCCTTCTTCATGCCGATTACTTGCACCTCGCCGCTGTCGGTTTTCAGGATACCTTTGTCGCCAGGCTGGCCACCGGTTTCCCAGAAGAATGCGGTTTGATCGAGTACGCAGGCGGGGTGCCCGTCCACTTCGCCCACCCATTGCACGAGGGCATCGAACACTTCGGTGTCTTGAGACTCGTAGAATGTGAGGCGCGTAGGGGAAATCTCGCTTGGCACGATGGCCTTTGCCTTGGTTTTCTTCTCCTTGCTGTGGCGCTCGGCTAGCAGCATGTCGAAGTCGTCGGGAATCTCCACTGTGACGCCCTGCTTGGCTGCGGCATCGGCAACCGTATTGGGGCCGAGGCCGTGCGTGTCGTAGAGTTCCAGGAGTTGTTCCGTGTCAATGGTTGTGCCCTTGGCCAAGACACGCTCAACGAGGCGCAGGCCGCGTGCATTTGATTCCTTGTAGCGCTCGAATTCCAAGTCAGCCATTTCGCGGGCGCGGGGAATGGCGGCCTTGAATTCCGGGAACTCGGTCAGCATGCGTTCCATGTTGGCTGCGAGCAGATCCGAGACTGGTGCGTCGATGCCCAGGTTCTTGGCAAACCGGAAGGCACGGCGGAACATGAGGCGCATGAGGTAGCCGGCCTTCACGTTGCCTGGAACCAATCCATCGCCGACCATGAAGGACAAGCAACGCAGGTGGTCAGCAAGCGCGTACAGGTCCTCGACGGGGCCCATGACCGCTTCCAGTTCATCCACGGTTGTCTCGATTCCATGTTCGGCCAGCCGACTGACTACTTCGCCTCGCAACTTGTCCAACTTCATGCCCACGTCCAGGTTGAGGACGCCTTGCACGCGGGCGTGCATGGCGACGATGTCCTTGCTGCGTTGGTCGTCGGCGATGGTGACGGAGGCGCGATGCCGCAGGTCGGCCAGTGTGTCCGGGAACACGGTCTCGTAGGCGCTGGGTGTACCTTGGCTGGCCCAAGCGAGCCGCTCCAAGCCCCAGCCCGTGTCAATGATTCGCAGGTCCATCATGGCGTACTTGTCGCCCTTGATGTCGAACTCCCCTTCATCGTCCTCTTCGAGGCACATGAAGACGAGGGTCGCCACTTCGAGGCCGCCGGCAAACACCTCGAAGCAAGGCCCGGCGTTGCCGCCGCCGGCCCACTCTGATTCCACATACGTCAGGCTCTTGGCATCCAAGCCCAGGACGTCCACGAGGAATTCGTGGCCACCTGCGACGCATTCCTCTGTCCAGTAATGCTCGCCCCATCCGTCCTCGTCCTTGTTGAATGCATGGTGCCCCATCATCTCGAAACAGGAGAAGTGGCGGCCACTGCGGCCGATGTTGGCCAGATCATTGAGACGGATGCAGGGCTGGCTCACCACCAATGGATTGGCCGGCGGGGGGCAGGCACCGCTGGTCACGTGGGGCTGGTAATTGGCGATGCTGGCAATGTTCAGGTAAATGTCGTCCCGCCAGCGCGCGACGACGGGGTTGCGGGGTACCCGGCTGTGGTCCTTTGTCTCCCAATACGACAGGAATGCCTCGCGCATCTCCGCTAGGCTCATCTGCTTGGACGACAGGGGCGCGCCGAGGAAACTGTACTCCGTGCAAGTGGAGTCGCCGCAGTCCTCGCGCTCGTGGTCGAGACACCAGAAGTCGGCGTCGCACTTGACGCATTGCCGCCGGGCGAAGTCGTTGTCGTGGAAGAAGGCCAAGTCGAACATGGCCTGCAATTGGGGGTCCACGGCGCGGCGACCACCGCTACCCGTGAAAGCCTTACACCTGCTAAACGCGCACGACCAAGTCCAATACGGCGGTCTTGTCGGTGACTTCGGTGTGCGCCGCGAGACTCACTTGGTGGACTCCCTTGGCTTCCTTGGGGACTTGGATGTGAATCTTCACGGGTGCCCTTCTTTTGGGGCGTAAATCCACGCGCTCCCGGTCCAATTCCAGGCCCCATCCTTCAGGGCCCTGCAAGGCAAATTCAACGGCATCGTGCTTCGACTGGCGGTTGCGGATTTCCACGAGGAACGTGGCGGCCCCACCAGGCGGCACTGTGATGTCTGCAATGGGTGCCATGAGTTCCACACCCGGCCGGCCCCGTGCAATGAAGATGAAGACACCCAACAGAACGGCCACTGCCACACCCGCAAGCCACCAGGGAAATGCCTCGGTGCCGTTGGTGTTGGCGAGCGTGACGGAAACTGAGTCCTGGGCAATGTCCGTCTGGCTGACCGGGGGTTGACCTACGGTCATGGTAGCACGGATTGTCAGGGTGCCAGACCTGTCGGCGGTGTACGCCGCGGCGATGCCCCTGGATTCCCCGCCTTGCAGCATGAACG
>JBFJXU010000062.1:0-10613 GCA_041622975.1 Thermoplasmatota archaeon | reverse complement strand
GTGAAGAGCATCATGCCGTAGCGCCAGTTGTCCCAGACGTTGTTGTGGCGGAACACATTGTTGTTGCCGCCGGCCACCAACAGACCCGTGCCAACAGGCAACGGTACGACGGGGCAAACGGTTCCGTTCTGGATGTTACGTTCATGCACGGGGCGGCCACAGTAGTCTTCCTTGCCGTAGTAACCGTAGTTGATGTAGTGGTTCTCGTTGTTGGAGTAGATGTTGTTGTACTCGAACAGGGAGGAGTCCTGCGGAAGGCCAGGGTGGCCAGGGAACAGGCTGTCCATGGCGAGGCCGGCCGCGTTATGGTGCACGTCGTTGTGGTGGAACCACACGTTGTTCCCCGCCGTGCCCGAGTACCCGAGCGCGTTGTCGTGGAGGTCGCAGTATCGAATCTCGACGGCGAAGCGGTCGCCGGGGTATTCGCTGGCACTTCCGGGGTAGACACCCGAGTCGCCGTTGGCGTAGGCGTCGCAGCCCTCAATGAGGACGGAGTCCACGGCGAAGGTCAAGATGCCGTACTCCCAGTTGTTGCTGGCGACCACGTCTTGGATGACGACGCCGTCCGTCTGCAGGACATACACGGCGTTGAATTCGGTTTCCTTGAAGTGCATGTTCTTGACGTAAAGGCCATCGGCGCGGTCGGCACGCAGAGCATTGAGGCGACTGAATTCAGCGGTAATCAGCGTGTCCTCGGGTGCGGCGCCGAGGCCTTCGATTTGCAAGTCGCAAAGTCGTTCCGTGGTGCACGCAATGTCATCGTCGGCGGGACCTGGACCTGAGTCGTCTCCCGTGACGTGGATGAGGGCCTGAATCGTGGGGCACGAGACGTGCTGGTCGTACCCGAGGTTGCCGCGAGTAATGTAGGATGCCAGATCGGCGCAGTCGCCAGTGGGCTCTGCACGGCTGGGCTCCTCTCGATACGTGCCCGGGAAGACGTAGATGTTGGTGCCGGGCGCCGCCACTGCATCAACGGCGGCTTGAATGTGCTCAAAGGCACATTCGCTACGCAGGTGCTCCCAGTGGTCCTGGAAGTCAGGGTGAATGTCGCTGGCCGTAAGGTCCGCCGCGCCGTCCTTGCACACCACCAGGTGGGGACGGCTGTGAGTGCCGTGGCCGTCATCGTGGACGAAGGGGCGGTACGCCGGCGGTGCGAAGCGCTGGCTTCCGTCAGGGAAGTCAACTTCTCGTTCGCTGTGTCCGTCTACGACGGACGCTACGCTGAGGGATAACAAGCAGGCTACGATGACTGATTTGGCGCGCAGGGCTACCACCGGTGGTGCGATGGCCCGGGCTGTTTAAAGCCCGGGGCTTGGCGCCACGTTAGAGGCCATGGGGCGCGCGTTTGCAGACTAAGCCTGCGGCTCGGGCGGTGTGCTGTTCACCGACCTCAGCGCGACCCGCGTTCCCGTTGTGTTAACGGCGGAAGCAGTCGTTGCACAGGACGTCGCGACCCGGGGTGGGGCGGAACGGGACCTGTGTTTGCTTGCCGCAGCGGGTGCAGGTGGCGTCGTGCATGGGGCGGTCGCCCCGGTCGCCACCACGGTCACCGCCGCGTTGCGGCTTGTTCTTTCGGAAGCAGTCGCGGCACAGCACAGGGCGGTCGCCGCTGGGCTTGAACGGCACCGTTGTGGTGATGCCGCACTCTGCGCAGTCTACTTCGTGTTCTTCACGGTCTCCGCGGTCGCGGCGCGGAGGCCGGTCCTTTTGGAAACAGTCTCGGCACTTGACGGGGCGTGCGCCCGTCGGCTTGAACGGTACTGTGGTCTCTGCGCCACACTCGGCGCACGTGACTTCGAACTCCTCGCGGGGAGCGCCTTCAAAACCCATTGTCTTCGATCTCCATATGGAGACCATTGGCCTCCATGCGTCGACCCAGATGCATCCACTATAAGGATTCGACCGTATGGTTCTGGGCCTTGTTTCACGACCTACATCGCGTCTAGCAGGGGCAAGCCCAGGGCATCGTGAACGGCAGCCAGGGCCGATTGGGCAGCCCTGACGGTGGCGATGCGAGTGGCCCGCAGGTCCGCATCCTCACAGGAGACGACAGGGTGGTCACGGTAGTAGTCGTTGAATGCACTGGCCAGGCGGACTGCGTACGCCGTGAAGATCTGCGGGGCGCAGCGGTCCGCCGCTTGACGGGCACTGCCCACAAATCGCGCCACGGTAGCGAGCAATCGAATCTCTCCGTCGCCGGGTGGCGCACCGGGGGCCGTGTCCACGTCAAGCCCGGCGTCCTTGGCGGCACCGAGCAGGCTGGCGGCGCGGGCATGGGCGTATTGCACGTAGGGGGCACTGTCGCCGTCGAAACTGAGGGCTTCTTCCCAGCGGAACTTGATGGGTTTCTCGGGTTGGATACGCGCGATGTTGAAGCGCACGGCCGCCATGCCAACTGCCTCAGCAATGGCATGCATATCTTCGTCATCCAGTTCGTGGCCACGGCGTGATTTCACTTCCTGGAATGCAAGGTCGTGGGCCTCATCGAGCAGGTCATCGAGGAACACGACGCGGTTGGCCCGGGTGCTCATCTTGCCCTCAGGGAGGCTGACGAAGGCGTAGAACACCACTTCGGGGCGCTGGGCCTTGAGTTCGTCGAGCGCGATGCCCACCTGGAGGGACTGTAGTCGGTGGTCTTCGCCTAGGACATCGATGAGGCGGTCGGCGCCTTGCTGTGCTTTCCACTGATGGTAGGCAACATCGCGGGTGGCGTAGACGCTTGTGCCGTCGCTGCGCGTGAAGAAGAACTTGGTGGACTTGTTGCCTTTGAGTTCTTCACTCATGTCGAGGTAGTGAGCGCCGTCGTCCTCGCCGTGGCGCGGGGATTGCTTGAGCGCCTGGATGACCCGGTCCACGGAGCCATCTTGGACGTGGTCGGATTCGTCGTCCACGCTATCGAACGCGACGCCGAGGCGTTCAAGGCTGGCCCGCATGCCACTGAAGCAGGCCTCGTAAACGGTGCGGACATCTCGGAGCAGATCGGCGGGCGCGGTCTCCAAGTGGGCAACGAGTTCCTTGATTTCCTGGGCGGTTTCAGGGTCCGATTCACGGCGCTCGTTGGCGGCCTGGTAGTAGCGCACGAGGTCGTGGTCCGCCTTGTCACGGCCGGCGGGGGGTAGGCTCGCCGCGTCAATGTGTTTGTGGCCCCAGTAGAGTTGGGCAACCTGGCGGCCCAGGTTGTCCATGTAGTAGTGAGCATCCACATCGTAGCCAGCGGCTCGGTGCAGGCGGACCAAAGTGTCACCGAGGATTGGGTTGCGCGCTCGACCCACGTGGAGTGGCCCATTCGGGTTGGCGCTGGTGTGCTCTACTAGGACGCGCTTACCCAGGGGGACCGCGGTAATCGCCGCCGCCGGATCCACCAGGACCTGCGCGGCAACCTTGGCTGTATCTAGGTAGAGGTTGACGTACGGCCCCGCTACTCGGGCGCGTTCAATCCACTGCGCCCCTTCCAAGTCGAGTGCTGCGGCGAGATCCTCCGCGATAGCAGCGGGCGCCTTGCGGAGCGAACGCGCTAGTGGGAAACAAGCGCACGCCAAATCACCCATGCCCTCCGGGGGCTCCTCGAATTGTAGGTCGCCGTCATGGCCGATGCTGCGAGCCGCCCGCAGGAGGCATTCTTCGGCTTCAACCCGGAACTCGGTGAAGGGGTCCACGGGCCGCCCACAAAGGCGGCCTCCAAAACCCCACCGGACACCTTTTGCCGGGCCGGGCACAGTGTGGGGCGTGCAGGTGGAGTCCTGGCGCGCCGACGGAGACCTAGTGCACGCTGAGCGCTATTCCCCCGGGAAAGGTAAGGTGAAAGGCGGGCTCCTGTTGGTGCATGGATACAATTCCAACCTACGCGAATTCGGGGATACGCCGGCCCGGTTTGCGGCCCAGGGGTTCCACGTCATGGCCTTGGACCTGCCCGGCCACGGCCAAAGTCAGGGCCCGCGTACCTTGCTTCGTTTTCCGACCGTTCGAGCCACCATTGACGAGGCGTCGCGGCGCCTCAGGGCTGCCACGCGCAAACCCCTGGCCATCCTGGGCCACTCCATGGGAGGCGCTTGGGCGGCGGACGCCCTGCAAAGAAACGAATCGGGGCTGTGGTCGGCAGGCATTCTAGCCCACCCTGTCAACAAGCCACTGAGCCTTACCCACCCCCTGGAACTAGCCGCATATCGTGCCCTGGTGGCCTTAGACCGCCGGCGCACGGCGCGTGGCAAGCAACACATCGTGATTCCATACCGGACGGGGTACCCCAAGTTGTTCGTGGACAAGTAGGCGGAGGCCCTGGCACGCGCCGAGGGGTTCCTGGCAGGCACCACAAGCGCAGGCAATTACGACGCCTTATCCCAGTTACACGTGGAGGAGACCGCCACCCGCGTCACCGTGCCAACCTTAGTGGTCACGAGCGAGAATGACCAGGTGGTACCGGCGCGCCACAGCAGGGACGTGTTCACGGCACTGGCCGGACCCAAGCGCCTCGTGGAACATAGCGGCGGCCACTCCTGCTTCCGAGATATGGACCGCGAGAACGTGATTCAGAGCATTACAGGGTTCCTGGAGGACCACCTTTGAGGGCCGCCTTTTTCGACTTCGACAAAACCCTAATTCGTAGCGACTTGGGGCCCCGGTTCGGCAAGTTCCTCGTCATTGAACGGCGCAATCGGCTGCGGGCGCGCCGGGATCTTGCTGCGCTGACGAAGCGGATTCTACTCTTCTTTCGCTATTCGGGCTTCATGTCGGGGATGGCGTTGTCAGCCATGGTATACCGCATCGGCCTTCTCAAGCGCAGTACGTTCACGCGGCTGGCATACCGAGGCCTCCGCGGCGTTTCGGAGGCCATGTTCCACCAAGAGATGAAGGACTTCGTTGCACGACACATGCCGACCCTCGTTTACCAGGACATGATGACCATCGTGAGGGACCACTTGGCCGACGGTGACCGGGTCGTCGTCATCACAACCGGCCTTCAGGAACTCGTCACCGGGGCCTTGGCCGACGTGGAGGGCGTGGAAGTCATTGGCTGCCGGATGGGCGTCAAAGATGGACGATTCACGGGCCGAGTGGATGGGCCATTATACGGGGCGGACAAGGCCAACATCATTCGAGCGTACTGCCAAGCAGCGCGGATTGATCTGGACGATTGCGTCGCCTACACGGACCATTTCTCCGACTACCACATGCTGGACGTCGTGGGGGAAGGGGTATGCGTCCACCCGAAAGGTCGCCTGGCCCGATTGGCTCGGCAGCGCGGGTGGCGAATCCTGCGACCCACATAGGGAGTCACACGCTTCAAAGGAAGGGAAGAGAGGAAGAAAAGGGGCTGTCCGCTTACTTGCGGTTGCTCATGATGATCATGACAACCAAGACGACGCCCAGGATGGCGAGGGGACCCATGAAGGCACCCCAGTCACTGCCGATACCAGCACCGTGGGCACCGAAGACCATGCCGAAGAGCATGGGGATGCTGGCCCAGGTGTTGAAGCGGCTGGCCATTACCGCGTTCTTGAGGCGGGGGCCATTCTCGGCTTGCAACTTGGATTTCTCCTCGTCGCTGGCGCCGTCGGCGATCTTCTTGTTGTTACCCAGGATGACTTGCTGGGCCGGCCAGATGATGAACCAGACGTTGTACGCCATGATGAGGCCGAGGACGACACCCAGCAGAATCAGGTAACCAGCGGGGCCTTGTTCGAAGAAATAACCACCCATGGAGCCGAATTGCATGCGCCTGACCTCGATGAGGATCAAGCCGAACAGTACGGTGAAGAGGGCACCGTAGCGGAACCACCAAAGGGTCTTCAATGCGATATTGGCCGTAGCCTTCTCCGCCATGTCAACGTCGAAGGGCTTCTTCATATCAAACTTCAACAGGGGTAGGTTCACCAGGTTGAAGAAATAGAGGAGGCCAATCCACGTGATGCCAGCGAGGATGTGGAAATATCGGAACAGCGTCTCGTATGTGGGGTCTGCGAGTCCCATGGTTGCCGGCCAAAAGCGCCGGATATATCAGCCTTGATAACGCCCCGAGGAAATGGGCCGCCCCCTTCCACGCCCCGAGGCGACCACAAACGCTACTTGGCGGAGGCTTTGGCACCACCATGGACAAGGCGACGCGTAACGCGCGGATCCTCGCATTGGTGGTCCTGAGCATGTTCGTTCTCATGGGCCTGATTGGCGTCATCGCTCGTTGAAGGCGTGCCATTTCGGCTAGCCACGACACCGGCAGACGGCGCGAGTGGATACTAGGATCCTAGACGCTCAAAGAGATCGGCAGCCAACAGAGGCAGGGTGACTGTGGCATCACCCTCCACGGTTTGCCATGCCGCATCTTCCTTCACCTTGCCCCAGGACACTGCTTCCTTAACGCGGGCACCGCTCAGGCTGCCGTCATGTTCTGGCGCCGTGGTCAAGTAAACCACAGTATCTAGGCCATCACGGAATTGGCTCCACCAAATGACGTGGTGTTTGCTGATGCCACCGCCAATCATGAGTGCCCCTAGGCGGTCTGTTTCGAACACGAAGTCGAAGAGTTCCTGCTCGTCGGCCAGTAGATCAAACCGTAGGTCCCGGTGGTTTTGGTAGGTCATCCACACCTGCGCGCCCACGGAACCATCCGTTGGACCAGGGACGTACACGGGGATGTCGTTCTTCCATGCCCAGTAGAGCATGGACTCCTCGCGGTTGTCCTCTTCACCGGCCCATTCACCCAGTTTGGCGCAGAGCCGCCGCGTGCTCCAGTGCTTGTCACCGGATTCGTACCATGCTTCCAGTTTTGGGCGCAACTTGAATTCCAACACTTCCCCGTACGACGTGTTGGGGACCAGGACGTTACCAAGGCGATTGACCCCTTGCTGGTGCAATTCCCGGTCGTCCATGTCGAAGCGGCCTGCGTAGTAAGGTTCCCAGAGCCGGGCGAGGTCGTGGTCCAGTGTACCACAGGTGGTGATGATTGCATCGACCAATCGGTGCTTGACGAGGTCGCGGATGACGCCGCGGGTCCCCGTTGCCATGATGCAGGCGGGGAAGGACAAGATGACTTTCTGGCCCTCGTCGGTGACCATGCGGTGCAGGAGATCACTGGCGGTGGCCGTCTTCTTCGCGGTAAAGCCACCGCCCTCGCGCCATTGGTCCATTAACGCCTTGATGGTCACGGGGGCAGTCACATCCAGGTCGTGCACTTCGGGCAGGGATTCGACGTCCACGCCGCGGCGACTTGACCTGCCGTGAAAGCCTTGTGGCCCTACCGTTCTTCGTCGGTTGCGTAGTGGGCGAAGACACGCAAATCCGTGGAGCCGTAGCTGGCAATCCATGCTCGGGTCTGGGTGCAAGTCAAGTCGGGCAGCATCGCTGCAGCCGGGTGATTGTCGTCAATGTCGCATGTACCGGGACCGAACCTGATGGCCGCGTTGCTAATCACATCCAAGTGAGTGATGGCATCAGACTGATGCCAGTGGCGGGCCGTTAAGGCATCCTCGACGCGTGTCAACGTGACACCCTGAGCGGCGGCCAGTGAGCCATCCTGATCCCATGCCAAGTTGATTTGCTCCGTCTGGATTGGCTCGCCCGTTTGCACGCCAAGGGCTTCAATGGAAACCTGCGCTGTCCCCACGAGCGCCGGCCGGCCGAGTTCAACGAGTGCCGCGGCTACGTTGTCATCGTCACTGAACTCAGCGAACGTGTACAAGTGGTATCCAACAGGGGGCAGGCTAGCATCCACGGCGGGGCGCTCCACATGGATTGCCATCGTCCCAAAGCGGGTTTCCTGGCAGGACCATGTGGTCATGCTCACCATGGCATTGGCGGAGGAGATCTCTGTGCCGAGGTTATCGTAGCCGACGCGCGGGTGGAATCCACTGGGCAACCAGGGGTCCACAGCGCTCCGGTCCATCTCGAAGTTGATGCTGGCCGCCGTGCAGCCGCCGTCATTGATGATTGCGCCAAGAGATGCTGCGGGCGCCGCGTCCTCGGTCAGCGGGGCCGCGCATCCAGATAATACCAAGGCAACCACAAGAAGCGCGCGCATCAAGACCATGACGTGGATTGCGGACTATTTACCGTTTGGCAGGACGCTCTCTGCGTCGAGCCCCCGGCGCCGCCAATCTTGCCACCCAAACCGAGTGCGCACCTTCAATCGGCGGGTGGAGAATTCAACCCACCATCGGGCCCAAGGGCCGGGGACCCGCGTAGGATGGTCGCATCGACGTACAGGTTTGCTAGTGAAAAGGAAGCAATCCAAGTTCGCTCAGCGGGACACTGGCTTGTTTCAAGGAAGGCCGCAACGGGGTGGTCACCCGCCACTTGGCACTCGCCATCTCCTCCTGAAACGTGAGTCGGGCTGGTCCAGTCCACTACCACAGGTTGGTCACCTTGGTACCAATGGCGTAGGCGCAGGGAGTCATGCCAATCGATGAAGGCCGCGCCTGCACCCTGGAGCGTTCCGCCCGCGGACGTTTCCCAGGCGAAGTCTACTAGGTGCTGATCACCCTGAGGGCGATCAATACCGAAGGGGCGCTGTAGGATGTCCAGCGCAGCGCTGAATGCAGGCAGGCCATGTGCCTGGGCCGTTGCCACGAGTGCCTCGTCATCGGACGCAAAGCCTAGGGCATACAGGTTGTAAGGAACCGGCCCAATGCCGTCATGGACAGGGGGTACGATGTGGATTCCGATGGCACTCAGGTGCCGAACGCCACATTGCCACACGTCCACGGCGAGCAAACCCGTTTCTTGTTCTACGTTGGCCGTGCCCAATTCTTCTGCCATGATGTCGGAGAGAGCACGGGGGCGATAACCGGCAGGGAGCCAAGGGTCCAATTGGTCGAAGGGAGCGCCAAGCGCGAGGGATACCCCCTCGCACCGCTCGCCATTGATCCACGTACTTCTTGGGGCTTGGTCGAGGTCCGCTGCAAATTCCGGACCCTCGGACGTGCAACCAACTAGTAGCACAGCCAGGATAACAATCCAGCGCACGACGGAAACGAGACCCCTCCGTATTTGGGCGTTCCGAAAAAATTCAGCGACTAGAGTACCTTGATACGGTGGGCATCGCGGATTGCGTCAAGGCTTCGAAGTGCGTCCCGGGCTGTCGCCGGTATGCCGCCATCAACCTGGATAACGGCGACGGCGCGACTGGTGCCGTCGTTGCGGCGTGCCAGGCTTACTGCGGCCACGTTGACTTGGGCATCGGCAAGGATGCGAGTGACACCCGCCAAGACCCCTGGCACGTCGTCGTGGCGTGTCAGCAGGAACCGACCGTGTGGCCGGAATTCGAGGTCGAATCCGTCGATGCTCGTGACCCGTGAGCCGTAATGCGGGGTATGCGTTCCTTCGATGGTGGTGGAGTTCTTTCCTTCCAGGCCAATGCGCAGGAATCGCTCCTCATCGGCGATGGATTGAGTGGCCACCTTCCAACCCTTTTCAGCAGCAAGGCCGGGCGCATTGATGGCATTCACGGGGCCATCCGTCAACGGGCGCAGGGCTCCCACGAGGACATGCACCTTGACAGCCTCCAGGTCAATGCCGGGCGTGGCGGCGACCGTAATGCCCGAGACCCCTTCCACGGTTTGAACTGCAAAAGCGCCCAGGGCTTCAGCCAGGTCGGCCCAGGGTCGTGTCTTTTCGTCGATGCTGGCCTGGGCGTTGACGGCAAGGCCCGCGTCGCCAGTTGCAAGGAAGTCAAGGGCCCGCGCAATGGCTTGCGTGGCGGCCTTTGTTTGGGCTTCCGCCGTACTGGCACCGAGATGAGGTGCTGCAATGACGCGCGGGTGCTTGGCAAGTTGCCAGTGTTGTGGCGGTTCCTCTTCCCATACATCCAGGCCAGCCGCGTGCACGTGCCCAGCATCCAAGGCCTCGAGCAAGGCGTCCTCGTCAACGAGGCCTCCGCGGGCCGCGTTGACAATGATGCAACCGTTCTTGGCAAGGCCAAGGCGGCGGCCGTCGAGTGTGTTGCGAGTCTGTGTGGTCAGGGGAGTATGGAGCGTTATGATGTCGGCATCTGGTAGGGCGTCGTCAATTTCCCGCCACGCCACGCCGAAGGATGCGGCGGCTTCTGGGGTAACGAATGGGTCGTACCCGAGGCACTTCATCTCGAAGGCCTGCGCGCGGGCAGCCATCATACGGCCGATGCGGCCAAGCCCCACAATGAAGATTGTCTTGCCAGCTAGTTCCACGCCTTTGAGTCGTTTGCGAGCCCAGTCCTCGTTCTTCATGGCGTTGTCTGCCTCCGGCACTCGGCGCGCCGCGGCCAACATGAGCGCCCAGGCCTGCTCGGCGGCACTGGTGATATTACCGGTGGGGGCGTTGAATACGGCGACGCCGTGGCGCGTGGCCGCAGCAAGGTCCACGTTGTCCACGCCCACCCCGGCCCGAGCGATAGCCCGCAGGCTCGGGGCGTTAGCGAAGTCTTCCGCCGTGACCCGAGTGCCACTTCGTATGACCCAGAGTTCGGCCTTGGAGATGATGCCGTTGGCACGGGCTGCGTCGGGCTCGTCGTACGCATGGACGGTACCTGCTTGCTCCAGGAGGCTCATGCCGTCCGCGGCGAGCGGGTCAGTGACGAGGATTTGGGTCACGCGGCGGGCCACTGGGCGGCCACCGATAAGGGCGACGCCGTCAGATCTTGCCGCCGC
>JBFJXU010000061.1:0-10617 GCA_041622975.1 Thermoplasmatota archaeon | reverse complement strand
GGCCTGCGGGGCCAGTGGGGCCTGCCGGGCCAGGAGGACCCGCGGGGCCGGTGGGGCCGACCATGCCACAACTCGTGGTGCTGGTACAAACAATGGCGCTTCCCCACATGAGCACGCCATTTGACGGACTGTGGATGCCGGGGTCGCTGGCGTCGCGGCCGAGAAGGCGAATGGCATTGCCATGCATGTACAGGTCGCCGTACATGGAATCCCCATTGGCATCCACCCAAGGGTCGAGTGGGCCTGCACCAGGGACAGCCGTGGCGTGACTTGCTGCCACACTCACGGTGGGCGACGGAAGACTTGGAGCAGGCGCACTGCTGGCCACGGTGGCCACCACCAACGCCACGGCCAACGCGAAGGCGGCTCGGGACACGCCTTCTTCATTCCCAGAGAAGTATTTGAGGGGAAGGGATGGGGCGAGGGCCGACGTTGGCGTGGGGCCCGCACCGGTTGATATGGCCTCGCCCGGATTTGAACCGGAGTCTGAGCCTCCCGAAGGCCCAAGTATACCAAACTAACCCACGAGGCCGGGTAGGGGCCGCCGACATGGGCACCGTAGTTGAGGACTACGAGGCGTCGAGGAATTCTCGGAGGGCAGCCAAGTAGGATTGGAAGGCATGGTGGCCGTCCTTGGTAATGCGGTAGCGTTGCTGGAACCCGTCGCGGGTTAAGGCTCGACGAGATTCAAGGAGCCCTGCCTTTTCGAGCCGTTCCGCGTGGCTGGCGAGGTTTCCATCGGTGAGTCCCAGAGCATCCCGGGCGGGTGCAAAGCCCACGTCGCGGCGCTGCCAAAGGAGGCCCATGATTTTCAGGCGGGTGGGCTGGTGGATGAGGTCGAGGGGCGGCGGGAGTTCCATCTCAGCCCCGCATCGCCGTAACCAGGCCACCCGTGAACCAGGCTCCCCCGGCGATGAATGAGCCAAGGAATCCGGCCATGTTTTCGCCGGGGTCGTTGAGTCCAATGATAACGGCAGCCGCGATGATGCCGAAGTTGGCGATGAGCATGGGGACACTTGGCCCGTGGCCCTGCCATTTCCCGACGGCAACGAGGATGAGGCCGAAGACGCCCGTGACGAGGATCATGGCGGTGTTGAAACTCCAGGCGACGGCCATTGCCTGCGTCAAAATCCAGACGATGGCACCCATGAGGGCCAGGAACAGGACGGTGAATCCCGCCATCATGAGCAGGCCTCGCGCAGTTTCGGGCTCGGTGCGAGTGCTCACGGCGTGCGTGGTCCAGATGGCCGTCGTGAGCGCGCCGCCGGCCGCGATGAATGGCACCCAAAGGATGCTGTATGCCCACGGAGCGGTGTCGTCGAGGACGGGGCCGGCGGCCGCGTAGGCCATGAAGAGCCCGCCGATGGCAAGGCCCCACACCATGTTGGTGAGCCCGTGGGCCCGCGTGGTTAATTCTTCACTGTACGCGCTGGTGTCATGGAGAACCTGTGCGGCCTCCTCGGGTGTCATTCCCATGGGGTCCCTGATGCGCGCACTGCGTTAGGGCGTGGTCATTCTTTGCGCTTCAGAGCGACGGCGCCGCCGAGCAGCCCGAGGAGCGCAACGGGAGCAAGTCCGGGCGTGCTGACCACGGGCGCGTCGTTGCGAGCGGGCGGAACGTCGGGTTGGTGGATGGTGACCGGCTCGAAGTCCACGGAGACCGTGAAGGGGCCGCGTGTGATGTTGCCACCGGGCACCTTGTGTGGACCTTGCCACCGGTGATGCTGTTCCGCCACCACGGTGAATGTGTTCTCGCCTTGGGTAAGCCCGGCAAAGTTACCGGCGGCAAACCAGGTGTCCGTGACGTCATCGTGCTGTAGGTGGGCGACGCGTTCGCCCAGGTCCAAGTACACGGTGCGAATGTCCATGCCGGAGGGGACACTCACAGCCAGGCGGTCCTGGGGGCCGGCGAGCCTGTCGTTGGCGGGCGGGAAGTACGTGATGGCCTTGCTGGTGACATTGGCCCAGCCCGTGGTGGTGGCGGTCCGGCCATCGTTGTCCGTGGCGCTCCACGTGTACTGGTAGGTGCCTGCGCTGAGCTTGGCGGTGTACGTGAAGCCACCATCGCGAGGGGTGAGGTCCGCATCGTCGGCAATCACCGTGGTTCCCCGGCGCAGGACGAAGTCCGTGTCCTCGATGCCCGCGTTGTCGAAGGCAAATAGGTGGATGCTGGTTTCGGCGCCTGCCTGCTGCACATCCGGGCTCACGTAGACAATGGCGGCGGGGTCGGCGTAGTCACTGATGGGGGGGTTGACGAGTACGATGAAGAACGCCAGCCAGGTGAAGAAGAACAGGAAGCCGGTGCCCAGCCAATCCTTGCGGGCAAAGTGCTTGATGTCAATCTTCAGCAGCGGGTAGAGCCACCGGAGGGCGTAGCCCATGATGGCCGCGATGACGAGGCCGATGCGCCACGCCAGCGAAGCGCCATCCATGGCGTTGAACACCGCCCAACTGACGAGGGCAGCGATGACACCCCAGACGAACAGTACGATCGTCGTCCGGAATGACACCATCTCCTTGTGGATGAAGGCGTCCTCGTCGAAGTCCGGGGGAATGAACTCGTAGTCTTTCGACCCGTCTTCCTTGCCCTTGTCCTTGGCCACGGCGCGCGCGACGCGGGTCCTGTTTAAAGCGGTGCGCCAGTGGCCGGCTCCGTGAAGGACGGCTTAACCAACGTGGACGTCGCCGCGTTGGCACGCGAACTAGATGCTACCTTGAGCGGCGCGAGGTTCGACAAGGCCTTCCAACCAGAGAAGGACGCGATCCTATTGCGGCTGCGCCGTAAGGGGCTTGGCCGCGTCGACCTGTTCTTCCGCTTGGGCAAGTACCTGACCGTCATGCGGCGGCCGCCGTCGAACCCGGATCAGCCCAGCATGGTGGCCAAGATCCTGCGCCAAAAACTGGACAATGCTAGGTTGGTCCGTGTGCAGCAGGTGGGTTTCGACCGCGTCATTCGAATGGACTTCCAGAAGGACGTTGACCATTCACTGGTGTTCGAAATCTTCGGGGACGGCAACTTGCTTCTCCTGGATGCCGAGGACGTGATTCTGTTGCCCATGCGCGGTGCTGAACACGGGGCCCGGCGCTTGAAGCGCGGCGAGCCCTACGTGCCGCCACCGGGATCTGCGCAACCGCTGACCATGAACAGCACGGACTTGGCCAACGGGGCGCGTGAATGGGACAGGGACGTTTTCCGATTCCTAGCCCTTGGTCTTGGGTTTGGCCCCCAATGGGCCAAGGAGTTGTGCCTGCGCGCGGGCGTGGATGGCAACGCCCTAGCCGCCGACGTAGACGCCGAGGCAATCTATCAGGCCATCACAGCGGTGGGTGCTAGCATTGCGGCCAATGATTTGGAGGCGGCCGTGGTTTACCGGGCAGGCGAGGCAGTTGACGCCGTGCCATTCACCATGGGACAATACAATGGCGATCAATTCGCCTACGAGGAAGCGCCGTCCTTCTTCGAGGCATTGGACGTGTTCTTCCACGGCGACGCGGACGAGGAGGAGGACCCGCGCCAGGCCCGGTTTGACGAGGCGAAGGCTCGCCTGCAACGGCAATTGGACCAGATGGCTGGGGCTTTGGCAGGTTTCGAGGAGGAAGAAGCAGAGCGCAAGGTGGATGGGGATACACTATACGCCCATTTCCAGGACGTTCAGGCACTGCTGGATGCCATGCGGGATGCCCATGCACGCAAAGGATGGGATGGGGTGCGTGAGGACATTGCCCGCGGCAAAGCCGCCGGCCACCCGGCAGCATCCTTGGTTGACGAGGTCCGCCATGACGGTAAGGCAATCCTCGCACTCACAACTGTCGACGGCGAAACGAGACGCATCCAAGTGGACGTGTTGGCCAGCGTGCAAGAGAACGCAGACCGCCTCTACGAAGCAGGCAAGAAAGCCCGCAGCCGCCACGCGGGGGCCATTGGGGCGTTCCGGGACGCCGAGCAACGCATGAAGGAACTGGAAGCAAAGGGCCTCGATGGGTTCGGTGCGGCGCCCAAGAAGAAGGAAGTGTCCAAGCACTTCTGGTTCGAGGCGCACAGGTGGACCGTGACGCCCGGCGGTTTCCTGGCCGTCGGCGGGCGCAACGCAGCAGGAAACGACGCTGTGGTCAAGAAGTACATGCGCGACGGCGACCGGTATGTGCACGCCAACATTCACGGGGCGCCCAGCGTGGTGGTCCGACCTGCTGATGGATCCATGGTGGAATCTATTCCCGACGAGGACCTTGAGGTCGCAGGGCAATTTGCGGTGTGTGCGTCGCGAGCCTGGCGTCAATTCGGAGAAGCCAGTGCATACTGGGTAACACCTCAGCAAGTGAACAAGACTCCGCGTAGCGGTGAGTTCGTGCCCCGAGGCGCCTGGATTATCCATGGTAAGCGCAACCCCCTCGACCGCCTGCCCACCGAGTGGGCTGTGGGGCCGATGAGGTTCACCAATGGCGGCGTGCCTGTGCCACCCGGCGAGGAGGCCCCGGTGACCAAACTCTTGGGTGGGCCCCCGCAAGCGGTTCGTACATGGTGCTCGGAGATGGTGTCGGTGAAGCCTGGCACCATGGACCCGAACGAGGCAGCGGCTGCGCTGGCGCAGCGCTTCGACGTTGATATTCAGGAGGCGCAAGGCGTGCTCCCGCCGGGCCCCGTGGTCCTGGAGGGTCTCTAGTTTGAAGCGCATCCACGTGGACCGCAAAGAGGGCCGGCTCAAGTTACGCCTGGACTCGGTGGACGACTTGTGGACGCTGCGCAACCTCGTCCAGGTGGGAGACTTGGCGACGGCAGACACCTACCGTACTGCCGAGGGGGCCGATGACAAGATTCGCAGCGAGAAGTCTGCCAAAAAGCGCATGCGGTTGGGCGTCCGCGTACAAGACGTAGAGTGGCACGATTTTGCCGACCATTTGCGCATCCACGGCGTCATCGAAGCCGGCGCCCAGGACCACGGCCGCCACCACACACTCGTGTTCAAGGGCGAGCAGGAAGAACTGGAAATCCAGAAGCCCGAGGGCATTCAGGCTTGGCACTTGGAGCAACTTAAGGAGGCTGAAGCGGCGACCGGAGCCGCGGCCGCCATCGTGTTGTCCATTGATGACTCAGAGGCCCAATTGAGCGTCTTGCGCGCGTACGGCATCCAGCACCTCGGTAGCATCGCCGCGACTGGCCAAGGCAAGCGGCACATTGACAAGGACGCCAAGACCCAGTACTATGACGAAGTTGTCCGGGCTTTGGCGGCTCTGCGCCGCGACCACGAGCCACTACTGGTTGTGGGCCCTGGGTGGTGGCGCACGGAATTCATCGAATACGCAGCCAAGCAACATGGCCTCGTTGATGGTGCCCAATCTGAGGGCACCGGCCAAGCGGGTCGTGCCGGCGTCCAAGAAGCCATCAGCCGAGGGCTAGTGGAGCGCATCGCCCAAGAGGGCCGGGTGGGGAATGAGGCCGCCAAAGTGGAGGAGGTGTTCATCCGGATGGCAACAGACGGCCTCGTGGCCTACGGTCCGGCGGAGGTGCGCGATGCCGTGGATGTGGGCGCAGCCGAGGAACTCCTCATTGCTGACACAGCGGCACGCAGCGGTGACCATGACGAGTTGCTCAAGGCGGCTGATATGGCCCGTTGCAAGGTCCACGTTGTTGCCACAGGCCACGACGCAGGAGCCCGACTGGCGGCGATCGGCGGCGTTGCCGCCTTGCTGCGATTCAAGACGTGAGCATGCGGGCGACGTCCGCGCCGAAGGGCAGGCTCGCGGTGAGGCCTGGACTTGCTCCCGACAACACGTGGACGCCGTGATCGCTCCGGGTGGCTTTGAGGTCCATGACCAAATCTCCGTCGGGCGTGACCAGTTGCGCCCGGATACCGCTGAACGCGGGCCCGCGGTGCTTGAGTCCCGGGACCAGGCGGCGGGCATCCTTGAGGAACGCGCGTCGGTTCACGGTGTGCCAGGCTTCCCGGGTGGCATGAGAGAGCATCGTGGGGCGCACGGCAAGACGCCACGTGCCCCGGTACGCGAGGGTCTTGGCCATTTCGCGTGGGTGGATGGCGAAGCGCCCGTACGCATCCTTGCAGCCGGCCGGCACCGCGTTCGGGCCGGCCACCACGCGCCCGTCGGCTAAGCGGGACACGTGGATGCCCAGAAAGGGCATGGCCAGGTCGGGGGCGGGGTAGACATGGCCGTTGACGTTGGCATCGACTTCGAGGTAATCGCCGCGAAAGGGCACAATGCGGCAGCCTTCATCAGCGTCTACCTGACAAGCCAGTTCGTCCACGTGGGTGCCCGCCGCATTCAGGTATGCATCGCATCGCACCTCGCCCTGCGGGCCCGAGAGAACCGCACCGGTCCGTTGCTCCTGAATGGTGGTGACCGGCCAGTTGCAATGGATGCGGACGCCGCGTTGCCTGCACTCATTCACCAGGGCGTCCACGTAGGCCCGCGAGTCGATGCTGTGGACGCCTGGGACATGCAGTCCCGCGACGATGTCTCCAATCGCGGGCTCAATGGCCCTGGCTTCACCGGGTCCGACCAGGTGGCAGGTGACGCCGTTGGCGGCGCCTCGCCGCTGGTATTCATGGACGCCGGCCACGCCGTCATCATCCGTGGCAGCGACAAGCATGCCCCGGCGGGGCGCGGGAATCCCGTGCTCGCGTGCGTAGGCCCGAGCAGCCGACGCGCCCCGGGTTGCATAGTGAGCCTTCTGGCTCCCCGGCACGTACTCGACGCCGGGGTGCAGGACACCGGAATTGTGAGTCGATTGATCCTGGCCGGGTTGGCCCCGTTCCAGAATGGTGACTTGCACGTCATCGGGCAGGCTCCGCGCGGCGCATAGGCCCGCGACTCCGGCGCCGATGATGGCGACGTGCATCAGTAATGTACGGTGAACGTGACCGTCGCAGAGGTGCCTGGCCCGGCGGGCTGTTGACGCAGCACGGCGGTGTAAGTGCCCGGCTCACCGGCATCCGCATCGACGCTAATCGTCGTGCTGCCGACACCGGCCGTGTCACTTGCCACCTGGGTACCATCGAATTCAATGGCTAGGCTCGTGGTGCCAAGGTCAGCGTTGCCGAGGGTGGCCTCAGCGTGCAGCATGGTGTGCCCGGTTTCGGCCAATGCCTCAAGGACCAGGGAATTAGCCCCGGGGCCAATGGTCCCTTGCATCTCGACGACTACGGCGGTGTCATCATCGTCGGCGTTGTCAATGCCATCGCCATCGATGTCGGAGTCTTCGGAGTTCACAATGCCGTCACCGTCGATGTCACCACTGGCATCCAAGTTGGGATACGCTTCCGAGAAATCCACGCCATTGCCATCCACGGGCTCGACGTTGTTGTATTCGTACACGAACACACCTGCCATGACGGCTACGAGTAGGACTGCGCCGACGATGCCGACGACCGTGTCAGATGCTACCATTAATCGGCCGCAGTAAGAACCGCCTCATAACTGGTGTAGGTCACCTTCGTAACGCTAAACGGATTGCCGGCATCCTCCCCGCTCGGGTTATTAGGGTCGGCGCAGCCCAAGGCTCCGGGCTCGGCGCGGGGCCGACAGTCACCAGCATCCAGGAGCGAGGCTCGGATGCGCCAGGTTCCACTACCCCCTGCCTCATATTGGGGCAGGATGCGTCGGGCCGCGTCCTCGACGGCCTCACCTTCGAGCCCCTCCACTAAGGCTGTTGCCGGCTTGGGGTTCACGCTGACCGAAATCTGCGTCTCAAAGGGCAGGGCGCGCTGAGTCAGGTTGTTCTGGGCAGGGTCTGGTTGTCCGGGCCGATTGGTGAATGGTTTTTCGGGCCGGAATACGCTCTCGCCCGCCGGGTTGATGACTTCGACCAAGAAGGAATCGGGGTCGCTGGCGGGGTGGTCATCCGTCCAGCCGACGATGATGAGCAGGCCCACTAGGTTGTCATCCGGGATGAGGTACTCGAAGTCTCGTGTGGCTCCTTCTTCGATGAAGTCGGATTGGGTTGGGAATTCACTGGTCTTGTCGGGGAATTCCACCCTGAACTGGGGCAGAATAACGTCCTCCTCAGGTAAGGCATACACCAGGACCACACTCGCAACTAGGATGATGGCTCCGAGCATGCCGATGATGCCGTCGCGCGTCACGGCCGGTGCAGCGACCTGCGTCTTCCGGACCTTGCCGGGTTCGATCACCTCGGTCTTCCGCACTAATGGGACGACCCTGACGTGGTTCTTCAAGGCTACCTCCTAGCCATCAGTCGGTGTTGGGTTCGGGTTCTAGAGCCGCGGCAAGGACCGCTGCCGCCGTGGCATGATCGTTGACCACGAAGTCAGCGCGGTCAAAGTTCTCGGCTCCCAGGGTGGTCGTAATGGCCACCACGCGCCCGTAACCAGCAGCCTTGGCGGAGGCCACGCCACGGGGCGCGTTTTCCAGTGCGGCCAGGTCGGCAGGCGCAACACCTAGGCTGCGGGCGGCGGTGGCATAGGGCTCCGGGTGGGGTTTGTCGTGCGTGTAGTCCTCTTGGGCCACCACCACCGTGAATAGGGGGAGCAAATCGGGTATCAGGCGCTCCAGATTTTCACGCCTGGTACCAGTCACGAGGGCCAACGGTCCCGCTGCGGCAAGGCGGCGAACCATGTCCGCGGCTCCGCCATACATGGGCACGTCACCATGATCTTTGAAGCGAGCCTGCTTTTCTTCGCTTAACCGCTTCACGTCCGCGTCCGAAGGAGATTGGCCCACCTCTTCGAGGAGTTGCCGTATGATGGACTCGCTGCGGGCACCTTCCCTCGGGTAGATGTCTTCGTCCGCCACGGGCCGATATGGAGCTAGTGCCTCCCTGTACGCTGCAGCATGGCGGGGCATGGAGTCACAGATGACGCCGTCAAAATCCAGCACGATGGCCTTGGCCATAAGCATCGAGGTTGCCGGCAGGTCATAGTCGCGGCGGTCCGGCCCCCGGCGTCGAGTTCTTATCAAGCGGCTGCGGTGGCAGCATCATGGTCGAGGAGGACAAAGGCACCCGAGGCCTCCTAGACGCCTTGGAAGACGCGAAGAAGAAGCGCAAGAAGTCCAAGGACGACGACGACGATTTGGACCTCGACAAAGTCTGGTGACTTGGGTCGGCCTGTCACTCGAGAGGGTGCATGAGGATCTCGACGGCACCACAGACGGTACACTGGCAAGACCCGGGATCATCCGGCTGGACGCGGTGTTCACGCACGTCCGCACAGGTGGGACAATAGGCTTCGACGACGCGCATCCCTTGCATGGGCTTTACCTACGGCTCAGCGCACGTAAGTGTTAGCCACAAGGCAGAAGGCCCATTGGCCTAGTTGCCTGTGGAAAAAGACCCACCGGGCCTAGCGGTCTCAGAGGGATTCGAACCCTCGTCAAAGGCTCCGCAAGCCCTCAGGATATCCAAGCTACCCCATGAGACCATAGGTGCGCCCGGCGGGTAGAGGCGGCCGACTTGGGTGGCCTATATGAGCCTTTCATAGGAGGTCAACGCGTGCAACAGATTCTAGCACGAGGTCCTCGGGGCGCCCACCCGCGTCGGCCAAGCTGACGGGGAATCCCCAGGCTTCCTGCTTGGCGGGTGTCCAGTCGATGACCGAATCATCCACGTTTGCTCCAAGTTGATGAACTAGGTACTGAGCGGCGTCCTTGGCTTTGTCTCCCAAGCCCACGACGACGGCCGTCTCGTCGCCGTCGCGAATGCCGCAGTGGTCAAGTGCGGCCCGGATAGCGCGCTTGCCGGCAAGGTAGCGAAGGAACTCCAATTCCGGGCGCTCCGCGACGGCTCGGCCCTCGTCGATAGCCCGCTGGGCGGCATGCGCCGCCGCCGCAAGGTGGTCGTGGCCTAAAACGCGGTCTGCACGCACCACTTGCACCGGCCCAACGCGCGTGGCTTTCCCCACGGCAAAGAGGACGTCATCTACGACTAGGGGCGCTCGGATGCCGATGGCGTGCATGCCAGCGTCCAACAAGTCAACCCTCTTGGCTTCGACGGACGCGCTTACAAACGCGACGCGACGTGGGCGCCTTGTGCGACCGTGGCACGTAGCCGTGATGATCTACCTGGGCCTCGTTGCCGCCACCGTCGCGGCGACGGTCGCGCGCGTGGGGCGGTGGGCATACCCCTTGGATGATGCCTACATCCACTTGGCCATGGCTCGCTCGGTCGCGGAACACGGCGTGTGGGGCATTACGCCGGATGGATTCACCAGTAGTACCAGCAGCCCCCTGTGGACAATTCTCCTCTCCTCAGCATACCGGGTTGTGCCTAGCATCTGGGTCCCCATTGTACTCACGCTGGCCAGCGGCATCCTGCTGTTGTGGCTGCTGGACCGGTTCATTGTGCCGTCAGGCGAGGGGGCATTCGGGCCCCGGGTTGGCGCATTGACGGCCATCGTAGTGTTGGCCCCCCTGACCGCCTTGACCACCGTGGGCATGGAGCACATGCTGCATGCCGCCGTAGCCATCGCATTCGTCGGGCTCGGAGTGCGCGTCATCCATGAACGCACTAGCCAACGCGTGACCTGGGCATGGATTGGGTTGGCTGCTGTCATGACCGCCACCCGCTACGAGGGCTTGTTCCTCGTTGGCATCTTCGCAGGTATCCTCGTGCTGCGTCAGCGACCCCTGGGTGCCGCCGTGCTCGGG
>JBFJXU010000060.1:0-10643 GCA_041622975.1 Thermoplasmatota archaeon | reverse complement strand
GCACGTGCAGGGGGGCCGTGTATCGGGCCTTGCGTTGCTTTCGGGGTTGGGAACTGACCATGGTGCACCTCAGATGATTGTGTTGGCAGTCGCACTGATACGGGGCCAGCGCTGGGCGGCTTCGCGAGCGACAGGTCCCTTGATTTGGGAGCCCTTCACTTCGCCGTCTTGGGCGTTGATGATGACGCAGGCGTTGTCCTCAAAGGTCACGGTGGTGCCATCGGCGCGCTTGAAGGGGCGCTTTTGGCGAACAACCACGGCGTCGAGGATTTGGCGGCGCATCTCGGGTGTGCCCTTCTTGACGCTAATCTTGATGATGTCACCGACGCCAGCAGCGGGGTAGCGGCGGTGGGTGAGACCGAGTTTGGGGACGCTGATGATCTCGACGATCTTGGCGCCCGTGTTGTCAACGCAGTCGAGGCGGGCGCCAGTAGGCAGGCCGCGAGTGACGTTGCCGGCTACTCCACGCATTTACGCTTCCTCCTCGGAGCGGTTTTCGACGACCACGAACTTCACGGTCTTGCTGATGGGGCGGCACTCCGCGATGGTGACTTCGTCGCCGACGGCACAGTCAATGTTGCTGGGCACGTGGGCGGCGTAGCGGCTGGTGCGCTTCTCCAATCGCTGGTACTTGGGCACGGTTCGTGCGTGGGTCTTCTCCACCACGACGGTGCCCTGCATCTTGTCAGCGACGACCTTGCCCACGATGGTAATACCACGGATGGGCAGGGAGCCGTTGAATGGGTTCAGGGCATCGCCTGGGGCGGGCTCGCGCTTGGGAGCCCGAACGTCGATGCCGATGTCTCGGACGGTCATTGCAATTGTCTCCTTGATGTTGGGGCGGGGGTAACCACGGGAGACATGGTTGTCCCAGCCCTTTGCACCCCGTTGGTGACGTCAGGGGTGCGACCCCTCCGGAGAGGGGCACGTTGCTCCAGGTTATCCTGGAGTGGGTAGAGTCCGGCGACGGTGGCCCACATATAAGCATTGGGGCCAGGTGAGAGGGTTCGCCAGAATCGACCAGGCGACCCCATTCGCTTTGCTCACTAGGCCAAAGCAGGTCCTAACGGACCTTCTTTGTCCGATCCTCCGGCCTGAACCGGATGGCATCACCAGGAATTTCGGTGGGCCCAAAGTGGGGGTGGTGGAAGGAAAAGGTGCAACCGCATTTGGGGATGCGCATGCTGCGTGCGTCGGTCTGCACGGTCAGGGTCTTCATGGTTTCATCAACCACGAGCCCTTCGCGTCCCCTCAGGCCTTCGTCATTGGCGGCGACGATGGCAACAGGGAGTCCGATGAGTTCGCCTCGGGCGACTTCCTTGGCGGCCCCCTTGAGGCGGGGGACAGTGCGCTTCATTCCACGATGGAATCGAAGCCCATGTCCGCCAGGACGCCCTTGACTTTCTTGGAGTGGTCGCCTTGCAGTTCGATGTTGCCATCCTTGATGGTGCCGCCGCAAGCGCAGCGTCCCTTCAGCTTCGAGAGCAAGCCATCCAAGTCAATGCTGGAGTCGCTGATGCCCTCGACGATGGTCATCTTCTTGCCGTAGCGACGCGTGTCAACGAGGATACGAATCTCCTGCTGTTCGCGGGCGATGTCTTCGCAGACACAGATCTCATCGGGTAGACCACAGGTCACGCAGATGCTCATTCGGCTAGTTCTGCCTCCCTCTGAATCGTGAGGATGCGGGCGATGTCGCGGCGCAACGTGCGGATCTTGCCGGGGTTCGGACTGGAGCCACCCATGGCGTGAATGCCGCGTTCGTGCATAAGTTCCTGGCGGAGTTCCGCTAGTTGCTTGGCACGGTCACGGTCATCCATGGCCCGGATTTCGTCAGCCTTGAGCATCAGTTGTCACCTCCAACGGTGAATGACTTGCGCTCGCGGCGACCGCCTTCTGCGGGGGCATCGGCCTTCTTGGCATCAGCATCCTTGGGGGCGTCAGACTTGCCGTCGTCAGCCTTAGCGTCTGCCTTCTTGTCGTCCTTGTCGCCACCTGCTTCGGGCTTCTCCTTGACGGTCTCTACGCCGGCGGCCTTGGCGGCGGCCTTGGCTGCCTCAGCGGCGGCCTTGGCGGCTTTTTCACCGGGGGCAAAGAGGTTCACGTTGTCGGGAAGAACAGCGTCCTTCTGCATGATCTTCACGGTGCAGCCGATGGAACCGAGTTTCTTCTTGGCTTGGGCGTAGCCCGTTTCCATGAGTTCCTCAGCGGTTTCACCGCAGTACTTGATGTGACCTGCGATGAACTTCTCGCGGCGCTTCCGTTGACCAGTCAACTTGCCAGCCACTTCGATGACGCAGCCCTTGGCACCAGCGTTCATGATACGCTGAACGGTGCTGTGGCCGACGCGGCCGAAGTGCCAACCGCGCTCTAGGCTCTCGGCGACCTTGAACGCCATGATTTGCGCGTTGAGTGCCGGGTTGTAACCGGGCTCTTCCACGCCAATCTGGGGGTTGTCCATGTCGAACCGAGCGCCGAGGTCGGCGGTCAGTTGGTTGATGGTGCTGCCGCGGCGTCCAATGACCATGCCAGGGCGTTCCGCGATGATGTTGACGCGGGTGCCCAGGGGAGTACGCTGGATGTCGAGGCCACCGAAGCCTGCGCGACTGGTTTCCTTGCGGACGAACTCCTTGACGAGGAGGCGATTGACCGCTTCTTTGACGAATTTCCTTTCTACGGCCATTATTCTTCATCCTCCTGTTGGGTCAAGATGACTTCGAAGTTGCACAACCGGTCGTTGAACGCGGTGGCACGGCCTTGGGCGCGAGGGCGGAAGGCCTTGATGACCTGGCCCTGGTAGGCACTAGCGTGCGTGATGACCAGGCGGTCAGCGTCGAGGTCCTTGTATTCGGCGTTGGCGACGGCGGAGTCGATGACGTTGAGGAACGCCCGGCACACCTTGACAGGGTACTTGCCGCTAGCCATGCCGGCTCCCTTGCGGTGGGCGATCTTCCGCTTGCGCACCACGAAGGGCACAGCGGTCTTCTTGTCCATGACGTCCTGCAAGAATGCACGGGCGCGGTCGACGGGCATGCCCTTGATGGCGCGGGCGACGTTGCGGCCGCTCTTGGGGCTGACCGGCATGTCGCGGCCGAAGGCACGAGCCGTCGTGTCGGGGTCTGAGACTGTGGAGTAGTTTGCCATGTCTTGTCACCTCACTTGAGCGGTACGTGCTTGCTGCTCCGGGTCGCACCGACACCGACACCGGTGTGCGCACACACCTTGGTCGGGACGGCGAATTCGCCGAGCCGGTGGCCAATCATTTCGGGTTGCACTTCCACATCGATGAATTCCTTGCCATCGTAGACACTCACAGTCTTGCCCACGAAGCGGGGCATGACGGCGAGGTGGCGGTAGTGCGTCCGGACGGCTTGGCCTTCCTTGGCCTCTTCGACGCGTTGCATGAACTTCTTCTCGGGGGCACGGACGCCGCGGTTGAGGCTGCGTCGCACGCCACTGGGGAGAAGAGGCATGAGGTCGTCCAGGGAGAGTTCCTGGAGTTCCGGCAGCGTCTTGCCGCGGTACGTGAATTCTTTCTTCTGGCGCGTCTCGATGACGGCCTTTGCCTTGCGTTGGCGCCTGCGTGCGGCACCCGCGTTGCTCATTCCTTTCTTTGCTTTGGCCATCTAGATCACCTCTTCCCGGTCCGCTTCGGGGCGATCTTACCGACCTTGCGTCCAGGCGGAGTTCCGCGGGCGACACTGGTCTTGCCGGGTGTGTAGTTGTGGGCGCCACCGCCGTGGGGGTGATCCACGGGGTTCATGGCGACACCGCGCACGCGGGGCCACTTGGCCGCCTTCGTGCGCATGAGGTGGTGCTTCTTGCCTGCCTTCAGGAACGGCTTGTCGCCGCGTCCGCCGCCCGCTGCCAGGCCAATGGTGGCCCGGCATTGTGGGTGGAAGTCACGGAACTTGCCACTGGGCAAGCGCACCACGGTGCGTTTCTTGTCGTGGCTGACGATTTCGGCGAAGTTGCCGGCAGCCTTGCAGAAGGTGCCACCGTCGCCAGGGCGTGCCTCGACGTTGAAGATGGGGGTACCTTCGGGGATCTTGCTGACGATGGTGACGTTGCCAGGCTTGACCTGGGTGGTGTCAGTCCATGTCACAGATTGGCCCTTGACGATGCCCTCGGGGGCAATTTGTCGGGTCGTGGTGCCGTCCTCGAACTTGAGGTCCATGAGGATTGCTGTACGGCCGGGGGCGTGCAGGATTTGCGTGACCTCTGCGTCGCCGTGCAGAGCGCGCGGGTACTCGACGTCGCCCTTGTGCTTGTGGCTAGGGGACGTCAGGCCGGGCGGTGCTGCACCGCGGCGTCGGGTCAGGATTCGCTTACCCATGTCAGAACACTCCGATTCGCATACCGATATCCTCGGCACTCGTTTCGCCACCGAACTTCACGATGGCGCGCTTTCCTTGCTTGGTGATTCGCGTGTTGACCGTTTCGACCTCGCAGTCGAAGAGTTCCTCGACGGCGGACTTGATTGTGCCCTTGTTCGCGGTGCGGCGCACCAGGAATTCGAGGCTGTTATTCTTGTCCATGAGGAACATGGTCTTCTCCGTCACCAGGGGGTGGATGACGATCTGGTGGGGGTCTGTCATGCGTAGGCCTCCTTGATCTGGTCAAGTGCACCCTTGGTGAACACGGTGAGGCGACCTAGGTCGCCGCCGGGGGCGAGGTGTTCGGCGCCGAGGTTGCTGACAGCCACCACGTCGCAACCGAGGAGGTTGCGGGCAGCCGGGGCGTTGCCATCGGCAGTGACGAACAAGACACTCTTGGGGGTCTTGAATCGGCGGCCACGAAGCTTCCCTTTACCAGCGCGCACGTGGCGGCCGGCTTCGGCGCGTTCCAGGTCGGCTCCGAGACCCATCTTGCCCAGGGCAGCGATGAGGTCCTTGGTCTTCTCGATGGAAGCCAAGTCGTCATCGACCACGATGGGGAATGTGTTGCCGTCCACGCGGTGGCCACGTGCCTTGACTGCGTCGCCGTCGGCGGTGGCAGCCAGAGCGCTGGCGATTGCCAGGCGGCGTTCCTTGTCGTTGATCTTCAACGTCCAGGTACGGCGGCTTTGAGGCGGGTGAGCACGGCGGCCACCAACGACGTTGGGGGCGAGTGCTGCGTCGCGGCCTTGGGTCAGGCGCGGGACACGGCTGGCGCCGCGACCTTTGCCGATAGAGGCAGTCGCGTGGCGCTCACCGGCCACGGGGTTGGAACCGTAGCGCTGGCGGCGGTTGGCGCGGCTGACCTTGACGGCCTTGCGGACGAGGTCGCCGCGCACGGGGGTGGCAAAGACGGCCGGCAGTTCGATGTCGCCTGCGGCGGCGCCTTCCTTGTTGTACACGTTGGTCTTCATGTGTTAGGCCCCCTGCTTGGATGCCATGCTAACGTGGCTGATTTGCGGTTCAACAATCTCGAGGTCACGGTTGTAGCGGACCGGGTCGCGCAGGCGCACGAGGCGCTTGGCGGGGCCGGGGATGCTGCCGTGGACCATGAGGTAGGTGTTGCGCACCTCACCGTAGTGCTTGAAACCGCCAGCGGGCGTGATTGCTTCGCCTTCTTCGCTGGGGTCGCCAATGCGCAGGACGCGCTTGTTGTACTCGGTGCGGTGGTGGAACCCGCGCTGACCGTCGTTGGGTACGGTGGACTGGACCCAAGCGGGGTGCCAGGAACCTTGCGTACCAATCATGCGGCGGTGCTTGGAGTTCTTGTGGGTGAGTAGTTTGGTGCCGAAGCGGACCACACGGCTCTCGAACCCGTAACCCTTCGTGACGGCGATGACATCCGTCATCTGGCCGGCTTGAATGGCGTCGTCCACGTTCACTTGCTTGCCAAGTAGTTCCTTGGCAAATTCGATGCGGCCGTTGATGTCGCCGCCACCGACGCGAATCTCCATGAGTTCCGGGGTCTTGGAATCGACGCCGGAAACGGAGGCAGGGGTGGTGTAGGCGAGGACGGCCACGTCAGTGACGTCGGCGTCACCGATGAGGGTCCACTTGGCCTCGGCGTCCTGCTTCTTGGGCAGGGGCAGGCGGGCGCCAAGGCGCTCGTCAAGGTCGGTGGCCCACACTTCGGTGAGGGTCTTCTTGCCGTATGGCGTGTCTTCGTAGACACGCACTGCGGCGATGGTCATTGGTGGGGCTTCAATGATGGTCACAGGCATCATGACTTCCTGCCCGGCGGTCGTGGAGTTCTTGCGGAAATCCACGGCCAGAGCATGGGTCATGCCTGCCTTGTAACCAGCGAAGCCCTGCAGTTTGGGTTGTCCGCCGTCGTCGGCCCAGGACCGCACGTGGGGCACGATGTTGCGTGCCCGCTTGCGCGGGTAGAATCCCATGGAACCCCGACGGGGGTGGTGGTTGCTGGCCATTTTTCATTCTCCTTGTGGCGACGCACCGTTGTGCGTCGCGGTTGTGCCCGGTAGCTGTTGCCATTGCGGGCTGGACGCCGGGATGCTCGAGGCAGAGCCCGGTAGTCGGTGGCGCGGCCACAAAGGTCCCTTATTTGAGCGTTTGGCCCGTTTTCAGGAGTCAGACCGGTTCAGGGGCGGCGGTAAGGGCCGCGCTTGGGGCCGCCGGCGACGCAGTTCACCGCTGCAATTGGGGCACACGTAGCCGTAGCCTTCTGTGCATTCGGGGCAGAACGTGCATTCGTAATCGCACCAGTAGGCCGTGTCCACCCAGGAGAGGTGCGCGTCACAGGTATCGCAGGCGTCTTTCATGGTCGATCCAGGGTCCCGGTCAACGCATCTACTGAACCGGCAATCTGGTCGTAGCATTGCCTGAATCGCTCCAAGTCTCCCATCCACGGGTCTGGGATGACAGGCTCGCCCGCAGCGGCGCCCAGGTACGCGATCTTGCTGGCTGCTTGGGGGTGCCCCTCGAGCACTCGGTCGTGATTCTCATGGTCAAAGACGAAAATGTGGTCTGCATCGTCCACCATGTGGTCGTCAAGCACGGCACTCTTGTGGCCGGCCAAATCCACTCCCCATCCTTGGGCCGCGTCGATACCTTCGGCGGGGGTTGGGCGTCCTGCCATGGGGTAGGTGCCAGCTGAGATTGCACGCAAGCCACGCTTGCGAGCATAATGCTCAGCGAAGGGACTGCGGCAAATGTTCCCCTTACAAACGAACAAGACAAGATCATCACTTCGGACGGCCCTGATCCGATTAACTGCTGGGCGGCGCTGTCGCCATCCTAGCATGCGCGCCCCGGTTTGCGCCATCTCCCGAAATTCTGCCAGGGCTGGGCGGGGGTCGTCGCGGGCCCACGTATCCCACGATTCACGAGTCGACAAGGCGCCGAGCCATTGGCGGGCCACTTGCCGGCGGGGTACACCCTTGGTGGCCCTATTGGCTGACTGCCACGCCAAATCCAAGCGGAGGTTGCGCTGCCGGCGGCCAACCTTGTAATCCCGAGGGAACTCATGCGTCCCTTCGAGCAGGTACTCGACGAGGAAGCGAGGAAAGTCCATACCGCACTTGATCGCTAGGGGCAGACTTCCCCACAACCGGCCATTGACTTCCATGAACCAGTCCTTGTCCCCGCGACGGAACTCCACCATGCACACGCCCGACCAGCCCAGCGCCCGGACCAACCGCTGGGCATCCTCGAATGCACCATCGAGGGGAATGCTGCGTCGCAGGCTGCTGCCTCCGCCGCGGGGGGGTTCGTGGATTCGCTCGTGCTGGAACGCCGCCAACGCTTCCCCTTCATGGACCAGCAGTTCCACGCCAATGCCATGGCCAGGCACGTGGTCTTGGATGGTTACCGGACCATACTGGGCAAGGTCGGCTGCACCGCGCTTGGCTGATGCAAGTTCATCGTGAACACTGACCCCCAGGCGCCCGCCAGGAACGGGTAGGCTTGCCACGGGCTTGACCACGTATGGGCCGGTCGGCGGCCAAGCATCCCCCGCATCACGCCAGGGGGGCACACTGAGGCCGGCCTCCGATGCGATTTCGAGGGACCGCCTCTTGTAGAATACCGACTCCAGTTGTGTTGGTCCAGGGAGGGCCAAGGCCGTGGCGTAACTGCGCCGGTCCAAGTGGAGCGCCCACGTTGACGCATCATCGCAGGGGATGACGAGGTCAATCGAGAACTCGTCAATGAGTTTCTGTACAACACCGCGAAAGGCGGGTCCGCCCGGGACTCGGCGCCAGGCGACCAAGTAGCGGCTGAATCTAGCAGGGCCCGGTTCGCCACCCCCAATGACCCGGTGGCCCGCCCGCCCCAGACTTCTCACTGTGGCAAGAAACGCACGGGTATCGCTGCCAAGGACCAGCACGTTCGCAGTCACGAGAGCCACGAGGCTGCAAATGATTTGAGCGTGGCGGGCCGCCATCCGCGTTGGTGGGCGGCATCCAGCATCTCGGTCAGCGATGCAAAAACTCGCTCGACTGCGGCACCGTCAGGAGTCAATGGACTCGTGCCTTGGGAAAGTTCGCTACTGTGGACCATTACCATCGCATACGGCAGCATATCCCGCTCCGTGGCATCCAGGAGCCACGAAAGGCGGCGTCCTTGCAGGGGGGGCCTAAGCCAAACGGGCCGCATGCCGCGTCGCCGTACCGTCATGGGGAATTCGATGACACCGCTCCGGCCAGGTCGCCGGGGGTCACCATCATGGGCCTCGTAAGGGCCTCGTGGAACCTTGCGATAATCCATGGCTGGCACCCCCCGGTCGGTCCACCTCATCCCGGGAGTCATGCTAGAGTCATACTTCACGCCACACTTCCGTAGTACACCGAGCAAGGTCCCGTCCATCGCCCAGCGCCCACCTCGGTGACTCACGACGTTGTAATCGTCCAGCGCCTCTAGCCCGGTTTCTACTTTCGCGCGCTGGACGGCCTCAGGGTATTCGATGATAAGCGGCTTGCCTGAGGCATCGTGTGGATGCCTTGGCGCCGTCGTCCAGGCGTGAACGTGCAGCGCTACTTCAGCATCAGATATGCTAGCAGGCTGCTCGATTTTATCGGCCATGAGGGGATCAACGAAGAACGTGGGCGGAGCACCGTAGTCCGAACAAAGTTCAGCCAGGCGCTGCAAGCCCCTGGCGTTTTGCGTGCCCGTTCCCCGAGTGCGCCAGGCATCGTCGCCTTCAACATCGACGGTGACCAGAAAATGCATGGTCGAGACCAAAGATCAAAGAGAGTAAGGAAGGGGAAAGGGAAGAGGGGCTTTGCACCGTTCTACGGGGTGTAGGCGTCAACAGGCGCGTACACGTAGTAGTTGGCGATGGTCGCGTAGTCGCTGAATGCGAACAACGGACCACTGTTCACACAGGTGCCGCGAGCGTAGTTGTACGAGTAGCACACTTGCTCCAGGTAGGAGTCATCCAACACACGGATGGTCAAGTAGTGGGTACCCGGCGCTTGGCTCAGGGCAGCAGTGGTGCGTACGAACGGGTTGCCGAGATTGAATTCGGCACGGCCGCCTTCATCGGTGAAGGTAACGACGCTGTGGGAGGCACTGACGTTGAAACCGTCCGTGTCGAACCCGAGCGTGTCGTTACGGAAGCCGCCGTTCTGGCCGCCGCGTTCTTCGCGAACTTCGACTGGGATACCTGCGCCCACGTAGCCGTGGTTGTTCTCAGGGTCAGCCTGGCCATTGTAGGTGCTGTTTTCCTTGTAGCGCAGAACAACCTTGCCGCCAACTGGGTCGAACATGGGGAATGCCGCAGAGCGCTGGTCAAAGTGATTCACGATGTCGATGGGAATCATGAGTTCGAGGTTGACCGTGCGAACCAAGTCGTCGTCGTTGCCGCTGGTGGCGGTAAACGTCATGGTTGTGGCGCCGTGGGCCGGCGTGTCGATTACAACTTCAACCAGTTCACTAACGCCGTCAGTGAGCGTAGCGGTGCTACCGGTCTGGGGGACGAGCCAACCGTTGTCATCCTCCAACTCCCAGGAAATCACGTCGTCTTCGGAGCCGAAGAAGGTGATGTTGAACGTGAACGTGTATTGGTCCGTGCCGTTCAGGGGGTGGTAGGGGTACAGGTTGTTGTAGAAGTCCGTGGCGGGGCCAGATTCCAGGCCGACACTGAAGTCGAAGAGGCCAGATTGGAACTTGACAATCTGGTCACTGTAGGAACCGTGGTCGGGCTTGCCACCGAACACCCAGGCGTAGTCGCCGTCGTAGACAGCAGCAGTACCGTAGGCTGCGTCCTGGAGGACGCCTTCGTCTGTGCTCAGGGTGTTGGCACCGGGCGCGTAGCGGGCGAACTCCTCGAAGGAGCGGGCGTCGCTTTCGCGGTACTGGTTGCCGTCGCGCTCAATGGTGGCACCATAGCCACCCACGAACTGGGGCAGGTTTAGGTGGTCGTTGTAGAAAGCACTGGAGTGGGTCACGTTCGTGGCCACGTTAGTGCCGAAGATGGGGTGGGGCGTGGCGCGCGTGGGATCAACGCTGCTGGCCGTGCCGGCAGCCACATCGAAGATGTGAACCTCGTTGGTGATGGCGCGTTCGCCGTGGTACTTGCCGCCGAAGAGGTAGACCTTGTCAGCGCCGGAATCGTAGACACCGCTCATGCCCATGATACCGCGCGAGTCAATGTCCGCCAGTTGCGTGAGGCCAGTGCCGGGCGTGAACTTGTGAGTGGTGTTCAGGTACTCGACAGTGTAGCCGGCGGGGTCGTCGTTGTACATCATG
>JBFJXU010000059.1:0-10770 GCA_041622975.1 Thermoplasmatota archaeon | reverse complement strand
CCGGCGCGGCGGGGTCGGCCAAGTCCACTAGCATGACGCCTGGGCCGTACGGAAGGTCTTGCTCGGGGCCGTGGGTTACGCCGCAGGAATCGGTCCAGGTGGCTTGGGTGGTCCAACTGTCGGGGCCGCCGCCGGTACCGTCTTCGTGCACCACCGCGGACAGAGGGCTCGTTGCCAGAACGATGAATCGGGAATCGGGCGTGATGGTGGCGTCGTAGATGTGCGTATTCGGCAGACTCAGTTCGCCCACGAGGGTGGGGGTTTCCGTCATGTCAACGACCACGACGCCCATGCCGCTGGCAAAAGAATTCCAAACGGCGTACGTGCGCTCCCCATCACCGGATGTGCCAACACCGCCGCAGTAGTAGGTGCCGCTAGGCTTACCGTGGTAATCGGTCACCAAGGGGTCGCGACCCAGGATTTGGAAGTTGGGCGTGGTAAGGCCGGCGTGGTGACTAGGGTTGCCGTGTTCGTGGTCGTCATCCCACGTTAGCGCGCGCATGGCCCAGTCATTGAAGTCGACATCATCGCTGCCATCGTCGCCGGGCGCGTCATCGTCACTGCCGAATTCCAGGCAACCCGCAAAGGCCACGGCAACGAGCGCACCAGCCAAGAGTACACGCATAGGCCGGGCACTAAGGGCTCTATTGTTGAAGTCTCGGGCGAAGGTCAGCGGGGCTGCTGGGCGTCGCGCATGCGTTCAACCTGCTCTCGCATCGTGGATAGCATCTCCTTCTGCAAGTCCACCTGCTCAGCCAGGTAGGGGCTCAAGGTCGCCCGCTGAATGAGTTCCTCCAAGAGCCGCTTCGTCTTCTTGTACGGCTTGACGCCGGTCAATTGATGGAACGTCCGGGCGCGGCCTGTGTTGACACCCTTGCCACCTCCCGCGCCAACGGCCACCCCTCCGAAGATGCCCTTCTTGGCAGCACCGCCTCCTGCCATGACATTGGCTTGACTGGTGTCCTCGCCAAGGCCGAAGCCACTCGCGGTCACTGGAATGATGGTGCCAAATCCCAGTACGCGCCCTAACAGGCTCTGTGTGCCGTCGAGGTCCGTGATGTGGTCGTAGCGCACTTGGCGCTCCTTCTTGACCCAGAAGCCCCCGGAGAATAGAATGCGGAGGTTGGTGATGCGGTAAACGTGGCTGCGGCGTCGACCCTCGACGCCCAACGCGCCCAGGCCGCCAAATGCCGCAAGCACGGTCGGCACGCCTACTTCCAGACGGGCGGCTCCATCCCAGAACGTCGCCGTCAAGGCAATGGTAGCTAGGGCCACGCCGGCGTACGCAAACGCGACACTCCACCGAATAAGGAGGACGGCAGCGATGATACCCACGAGGACAAGGCCGAGGGCCATGAGTACGTATCCAGATGCCAAGTTGCCGTACAGGAAACGCCAGAACTCGTACCACGACCCGTCCCTGGCGCCATTCCACCAGGCGGACCGGTACGTTAGGAGCAGAATGCCACCCAGGATGGCCGGCCAAGCCCCAAGGAAGTAGTGGCCCCCGAAGCTCAAGGGATGGGGGCGCAGGTTGGCGTGTTCTTTCTCGCCGGGTAGCAGGGGGTCGGCCACGTAGTAGGGTAGGTAGGGCCCGGGTTAATCCGTTTGCGGGTCGCCTTACACGATGTGCAACCCCACCGGCACGCCTGTGTGATCGTACGCGCGCCAGTCATCTGGGCCGTACGGGTAACAGAGAATGAGGTGGATGGTGCCGTGGGCTTCGAACATGGCGAAGTCCTCGTCACTGGGGTATGGGTGCCGGTCAGGGTGGCTGTGGAGGGAGCCGTTGATGCTGGAATCTACGGGTTGGCTCCAGAGGTTGAAAATGACCGAGTCCTCGCCTGCCTCGGCTAGCACGAGGATGAGTTCCGTGACGGTGTCGTCTTCCACTCGAAGGAGGGCGCCGAACTCATTGGGGTGAGAATCCTTGGCGGCTTCCCGCGCCATGTCGAGCACCCCGCGCTTGATGTTGCGGACGGTGGGGTGTTCGTAGGTCTCGCGGCTCCAGCGCTCCCATTCCGCCCATTGTTCTTCCTCCGGCAGTTGCCGGAAGTAATGGTCGTGCTCGTCATCCGTCCACTGGTCCTGCGGAAGTTCCAGGTAATTCTCCCGGATGGTGCGCCAGCGGCCCTTTGGGCGGCGACGGAAGCGGTCGAAGAGCCCCACGGTTCCCTTGACGTTGCCCCATCTGAAGGGGTTGTCGCTCAGGGAGTGCAGCCGCGAAGCCTACTGGCTGCTCGTTGCGTTGCCGTCAACGGGGGCGCCGCCGAATTCTTCCACCAGGAAAACGGCGTTTTCACCTGCCGTCCCGACACCACAGAACGCAATCAGGTTCCACCCCTGCTTGACGGGCGTGCCTGGCGTTACCTCACCGTCGGCCACGCCGTCCGGGTCCTGGTCGTACTGGATGGAACAGCCGTCCCCTGGCGCCACGTCTTGAGCAATGGAGTCGAAGGTTGGACTGCCGAGGCCGCAGCCGCCGATGCTACCGACGCGGACGACGCCCGGGCCGGGCATGGCTGTGCAAGTCAGTTCTTCCGTGCGGGGATCTAGGTCGGCCATTGGAATGTCGTCGAATGTTGCATCCTCTTGGCCTTCGTCAAGGGCGCCGTCGTCAGAAGTGCAGCCAGCCAACGTAATGAGGAGGGTTACGAGCAGTACGCGCATACTCACACAAGGTGGTACGCTGGGTAAAAGCCATTGGCGTGACGGCATCGAATCATGCCAGCGGGGCACCCTCGTTCCGTTGTGCTGAACCGGTCCATGGGGCAGCCCTATGAATCCAGGGCTTGGTCCGGCCGCCATGCGCGTCCGCCGCAGCGAAATCACCACACCAGGCCACTCCGTGAAGATGATCCAAAAAGCCGCGGGGACCGGCGCTGACTTGGTCATGATGGATTTGGAAGACGCCTGTGCCGTCAGCCAGAAAGTAGCGGCCCGCGACGCGGTCATCGAGGCGGCCAACACCACCGATTGGGGGGACACAATCTGCGCGTTCCGGCCCAACAACATTCACACTCAGTTCCACTTCGACGACATGGTCCGCGTCATCACGGAGGCAGGCAAGAACATCGACGTGGTGATTCTTCCCAAGACAGAGAGTGCCAACGAAATTCGCTACGTGGACCAACTCCTCACGCACCTCGAACAGAAAGCGGGAATTCCGCATGGGAAGATCAAACTGGAAGTCCTCATCGAGTCGTGCAAGGCGGTTCTCGAACTGGATGAAATCGCCCGCGCCAGTCCCCGGCTGGAGGCCCTCATCTTCGGGGTTGCCGATTACGCTGCCGAGACGGGAGCCGCTCTGCGCCCCGATGTGAACACGGACTTCACGTACGCCCGCCAGAAACTGGTCAACGCCGCCCACGCCAATGGATTGCTGGCCATTGACTGCGTTACCATCAACTTCCGTGACATGGACCAGGTCCGCGTGGACGCCGAGACGGGCCGACGCATGGGCTTCGACGGCAAGTGGTGCATCCACCCCAAGCACGTGGAAATCGTCAATGAGGTGTACACGCCCACTGATGAACAGATTGCCCGGGCCAAGGACCTCATCGCCCTGTACGACAAGGCAGACGCTGATGATGGCCTCGGCGCCGTGGTTTACGGCGAAGAGATGGTGGACAAGGCAACCATCCGTGTGGAAGAGCGCATCCTGGCCACGGCCAAGCGCGCCGGTAAGGCATGAGCGAATCGGACGGGCCTACTACGCCCAGCGGCATTCCAGTGCCCCCTTTCCTGCCAGCGGATGCGCCCGCTCCCGGCGAATACCCGTACACGAGAGGGCTCCACCCGGAGGGCTACCGCAAACGGCTGTGGACCATGCGCCAATACGCGGGAGAGGCCACTGCCGAGGCGACCAATGAACGATTCAAGTTCTTACTCGGACAGGGTCAGACCGGATTGTCCGTGGCGTTCGACTTGCCCACCCAGATTGGACTCGACCCCGACGACCCAATGGCGGAGGATGACGTAGGCAAGGTCGGCGTCAACATTGCTAGCCTAGCCGACATGCGAGCCATGTTCGACGGCATCCCGCTTGACGAAGTGTCCACGAGCATGACCATCAACGCAACTGCTCCCGTGATCCTCGCCATGTACATCGCTGTCGCCGAAGAGCAGGGCGTCCCCGCCTCCAGCCTGCGCGGCACGCTCCAGAACGACCTACTCAAGGAATTCGTGGCCCGTGGCACTTACGCCTTCCCCCTGGAGCACTCCATGCGCCTGGCAACGGATGTAATCGCATACTGCGCCGAGCACGTCCCCCGGTTCAACCCGATCAGCGTGTCGGGCTACCACATGCGCGAAGCGGGTTGCGATGCTGTCGAAGAAGCGGCTTTTGCAATCGCGTTCGGCAAGGCGTACTTGGACCGATGTGTCGCCCGCGGCATCGACGTGGACACGGTCGCGCCTCGCGTCAGTTGGATTTTCAACACGCACAATGACCTCCTAGAAGAGGTCGCCAAGTACCGCGCCCTGCGCCGCCTATGGGCAACCACGCTCCGGGAAGAATACGGAGCCAAGAACCCCAAGTCGTGGATGCTGCGCGTCCACACCCAAACGGGTGGCTCCACGCTCCCGGCGCAACAACCCGAGAACAACATCGCCCGCGCCACCATCCAAGCCCTGGCCGCCACGCTGGGCGGCGTCCAATCCTTGGCTCTGTCCTGCTTTGACGAGGCCATTGCCATCCCCACTAGAAAGGCCCAGCAAATTGCCCTGCGCACCCAGCAAATCATCGCCCACGAATCGGGTGTTGCTGGCACTGTGGACCCGCTCGGGGGCGCCCCCTTCATCGAGTACCTCACGGATGAAATCGAGGCGCGGGCTCGCGCCTTGCTGGAGCGCGTGAGCGATATGGGTGGTGCTGAGAAGGCCGTGGAAACGGAGTGGATGCAAGCCCGCATCGCGGAAGCCGCCGACCGTCACCGCCGTGCGCAGGAGGATGGCAGCGAAGTGGTGGTGGGCGTCAATCGGTTCACGGACGACGTGGACCCAACGCCGCCCGCCCGGTTCCAATTGGCCACGGATGCCCACATTGCAGCGGCCAAGGCGCTTGCTGAGTGGCGAGAAAGCCGGGATGACGCGGCCTGCCGCGACGCCCTAGGCCACCTGCGCGACGCGGCGGCAACCGATGCCAACCTCATGGATCCCATCATCAAGGCGGTCAAGGCCGGCGCCACCACCGGAGAAATCATGGGTGCCCTCGCCAAGGAGTGGGGAATTGCCCAAGCAAGCACTCTTGTGTAGCTCGTGGCCAGCAACCGATAAATAACGTCCCGTCGAGTGGAATACATCATGCGGGCGTGGCTTACCCTGTTTATTCTCCTGGCGGCAGCGCCGTTGGGAGTGCAAGCCCACAGTGTCCAAGGGGCACACCCGCCTGTGGAAGTCCTAGTGGATTGCCAAGGGGACCACGGCACGCCTGCAGGCCGTCCCCTGCAGACCGGGCACGACCTTCTGGGGCTGTACGTCCGCGAAGCGGTCCGCAACAGCGCAGCCGACGGGTCCGGTGCCGATGCCATGCGGTTCCTGGTCACCCTTCACATGCGCGAACGCGAGCGCAGCGCGGCAACAGAGGAGACGGTCGGCTTCACCATTGGCAATGTGGCCTACACAACGACGCTCCAATCCCCGCACGACGATTCCTTCCAATACGCCAGTGGCACCCAGCCGCTTTGGGTATCTGCCCCCGTCAATCCGGACCCCGACACAATCAACGTCACACTCGTCTACGATTACTCCTCCTTCGGCCTGCGCAGCGGCCAGACGTTGGTGGACTTCAAGGCAGTCAGCCGCGTCGGCGGCGAAATGCGTGACGTCATGCCAGGCGGCAGTCGCGACCTCGACGGCGACCATGCCTGCCCAGCAGCCAACGGACGTCAGACCACCTTTCCCGTGGAACACTCTACGGTAGCCAACCAAGCCCCTGTCCCCGAAATTCACACCAGTGCCGGCCCCTTCCGTGGGGGCGACCTCCTTACCTTGACCGGAAGCGCCTTCGACCCTGAAGGTGATGCCATCACTGATTGGTCCTGGGACCTCGGCGACGGCCGCAGCCACGATGAACAAGACGTGCAGGTCCGCTACGCCATCCCTGGAGAATACAAAGTGGTCCTGACAGCAACCGATGCCCTTGGCGCCACCGGAACTACGGACCTGCTTGTCAAAGTGCACAACAATCCTCCCCGCGCCGACTTCGTCATCGAGGGCCAGCCCACCCTCGGGCAGGCTACGTTCTTCAGCGACAAGTCCATCGATCTCGATGGCGCCATCGTCCAGTGGGATTGGGATTTCGGCGACGAATCCGGCAGCACCAAGCAGCACCCCAGTCACATCTACCGCGACCCCGGTGAATACACCATTACGCTCCAAGTGTGGGACGACCGCGGCGACACGGACTGGTTCAACCACACCATCCAAGTCGCCGACCCGGACGCCCGCACCAACACGCCGCCCACGTCCCAGTTCCGGTGGCTCCCTGAACGACCCACACCCCACAGGCCCGTCACCTTCGAGGACTTGTCCTTCGACGACGTTGGCATTGCCAGTTGGGCGTGGGACTTTGGTGATGGCTCCTTCAGTCACGAACAAAACCCCAACCACACGTACGAGCGCTTCGGCCGCTACCGCGTGCAACTCACGGTGCAGGACACGGACAACGTGTTCATCACGTCGTTCCGTGACATCACCATTTACGACCCGGTCACCTTCGACGACCGCGTCTACCACGAGCCGCCGATCGCCGACTTTGTCTTCACGCCCCCGAGTGCCATCGTCGGTCAGCCCCTCCTGTTCAGCGACCGTTCCACCGACCCCGACGGTCAGATTCAGGCCGTTTACTGGGACTGGGGCGACGCGACCGACCCCGGCGTTGGGCCTAGCGTTGAACACGCGTTTGCCAAGCCGGGCCAGTGGCCGGTCACCGTCACCGTGACCGACATCCAAGGCATGGTCGCCAGCAAGACCAAGATCGTCGTCATCCACGCCCCCGGCGACGATGCACCGTTTGCTGCTGGTCCCGGCCCCGACGGCATCTACGGCACGGACGATGACCCCCTCGTGGCGGACCAAGGCGCACCCCTGGGGCTCCTTGCTGGCCTCGCCGCAGTTGCCGCTGCCACCATCACGCTACGGAGGCGCCGCGCTTGAACAAGGCCTGGTTGCTCCTCCTCGTGCTCCTAGTGCCCGTGGCCGGGGCCCACGTGGGCCCCGACACCTCCCGCCAGCACGAAGGCAAATCGTACACGAACGGCGTTCTGCGCGTCTTGCATGACTGCACTGACGACTACGGTTACCACGCCAATCACGTCGGCGAAGACGGCCACGACCTCGTTTTCCTGGATGTCTGGGAAGGACCCGATCCCACCGCGGGTGGGAGCGGCGAACCCATGGTCTTTCTGTTCCTAGGGGTAGGTGTCCAAGGGCCCGCAGCGACAGCTACTGCGCCGTACCTCAAAGTCAACCAGATCGAATTCTCCCTGCCTAATGGGGAAACAATCGCCACCCATGTGTGGACACGCCGGGCTGGCCAAGATAACGACGGCAATCCGGCATTTCACCCGTATCGGCCCGCTGGCGGCCTCGAACCCGACTACATCGCTACCAAGGCCATGCGGAACAGCGGCGACGGTGCCTACCACGACCGGGACCGCGTGGGCGTCGAACTGGGCTTCTACCACGAACGCCTGGGTACCCACGGCGTGCGCCTAGGCGAGCGTCTGCTTGACTTCAAGGTCACCGGCTACGTCAGCACGACCTACGCCGGCAACCCCGACGACTCCGAGTTTGAGGACCTTGACCCCGCCGACATCATGCCCGGGGGGTACTTCGATGCCAACGGCGTCCACCAGAACCAGGGAAGCCGTACTGATCCCTCCGCCTGCCCCAATGCGCCTCCGGGTGACACCGACGACAACTGGATTGCCAACAAGCGCTACACCATTGCGCAAAGCGACGTTCCCAACCAGCCGCCAACCGCTGACATCACCTGGGACCCTGCCATTCCGGTGACCGGCCTGCCGGTCACGTTTACTGCCGCCGCGCAAGACCCCGAAGGCGACGCTGTGGGTGATTATGTCTGGCGATTCAACGGCCCCCATTCGCCGCCCCGCGTTGGTGGCTCAACCATTCAGCACACCTTCCCCGATGATGGTACCTACGAAGTCTCCGTGACCCTCACCGATGCTCTAGGTGCTCAAGGCACGGCGACCCAGGAAATTACCATTCAGAACCGTGGCCCCGTGGCTGACTTCGAATTCCGCCCCATCCGGCCCATCATCGGCCAAGTGGTCAACTTCACGAGCAACACGTACGACCCGGACGGAGAAGTGGTGCACTGGACCTGGCACTGGAACGACGGCACGCCCCCCACCACGGGTCGCGACGCCAAGCATACCTTCCGCCAAGACGGCACGTTCCAAGTGACGCTCGAGGTCCGCGATGACGACGGTGACACCACACGCCACGTTCGCTCCGTCACCGTGGCCGTAGGGAACAGCCTGGACATCCCCGACATTCCCGTTGCCGACTTCACCGTTGAACCCGCCCAACCACGCGTCGGGCGAACCGTTAGTTTCCGGGATCAATCCGTTGACAACGACGGCGACATCATCCTCTGGGAATGGGACCTCGGCGATGGTAGCCCCATTACGCGCGACCGGCACCCCGTCCACTCGTACGGCGTCGCCGGCTCATACGACGTCCGCCTCAAGGTCCGCGACGACGACGGTCACACGGCAACACTCGTCCGCAGCATCCAGGTCCTCCCGGTATCGGAGGAGACTGCCCAGGGAATCGCCGCCTTCACGTGGCATCCCCGCGAACCGGTTGCCGGACAAGGCGTCGAATTCCGTGATCGCTCCGACATTCCGGGTGGCAGCCGCGCCTGGGATTGGGCGTTCGGCGACGGCAAGACCAGTGCGGAGAGAGTGCCTCAACATGTCTACACGCGCAGTGGGGTCTTCCCGGTAACTATCACGGTCCTAGACGAACAGGGCCGAAGTTACCAGACCACGCAGAACGTCATCGTGCGCCTGCCAGAGGGCGCTGACCTTGACAATGGCACGCTATCGGATGGTACCGTCCGGGAAAACAACACGCCAGGTCCGTCGCTTTTCGCCTTATTACTCACGCAAACGGTGACAATGCTCTACCTGGCACGCCGGCGACGATAACGTCGCTGCCGGTGGGGTACGTTACCACCAAATGGCTGCCCGTTGGTGACCAAGCGATTTGCGGCCAGCCGAAGGCTGAATCGCCTAGTGTGCCACCATCATCGTGGCCGCCCCCCATGACGACGCGGCCAAGCACCGCACCTGTCGAGGCGTCAAATCCCTGAATGAACACTTGTTGATGCCGCCAGGCATCAAATGTCACGCCGACCACGGCCAAAATGTGGCCGCCGGGGTGAACGTCGGCCGAGAACGCGATGTCCCCTTGACCGTCGATGCCTGGTGCTACGTCGTGGCGCCATAGCATCCGGCCCGTGGCACCGTCAATCGCGGTTACCATGGACGACCCTTGAGGTGGTGTTTCCACCCTTTCGGGCACATCCCGGAACGTTCGTGGCAACGTTGCCGATTCACAGATTCCTAGGTTCTCCGAGGTGCCAACTGCAAAGACGCGACCACGGCCATGGCTCATGCCAAGATGACTCTGGAAACAGGGGTCGGCCACGTCGCCGGCGACACCCGCGTATACTTCCCGGCCCCGGTAATTGCCGTTTAGGTCCCATTGGGCGATGATGGCGTCATTGCGACCTTTCCAGTCAAGGATGCCAGCCATGGTGACGCGGCTTCCCTCGACTGCCATCCCCAAGGGGTGTGTCTGGCCAGTCCATTGAACGAAGGTGAGCGTAGGCGACCAAAGGGATGCACCGGTGGTCAGGTCGTAGCCGAGGACGAGCCACGGCCGTGAGGGGTGGCCGGATTCGGCACCCACAACGACTCGGTTGTCAACTACTGCCACGAAGCGTCCGAGGTCATGGCCGCCAATGTCTACCACATGTTTCCAGAGCAACGTGCCGCCGGTCGAGTAGGCCGCCACCAGGACATCGTAGTCGTTACCGCTGAATTGACGCCCAACGGCGACAATTTTGTCACCACTCCAGGCAACATCCCGGAACTCGTCTTGTCCAGCGCCCCCGGTCTCAGTGGCCATGCCACCTACAACTGCCAGTGCTGCTTGGCCGTCGGCCCGAACGGGGCGGTTGGACACTTGGCCTGCAATCGCAACGAGGCCATTGTGGGATGCCAAAGCGTTCCCGACGCCATTTCCATCTGGGGGCAGCGTGGTCACGGTCACGGCGTTTCCACCGCCATCAATTCTGACGACGGGTGCCTTGCCGCCGCTCGAGCCTGTGACGTAAGCGTACGAGCCCTCAACGAGGAGGTCGTGTACTGTCTGCGTGCCACTACCGCCCAGCGTGGTCATCCACATGGGGCACGTAGGGCACCCTTCCATGTACGCCGCAGGGTCGCCGGGGACGTGGCTAGCCCACGCCATGGGTCCGATGAGGACTAATGTGGCTACCACCCGCCAGGCGCGCACACTCCAGACGGCGGTTCGGACACAAATAAGCGCTTGGGTGCGCGGGCTGCGGCAATCGCCGCCCTCAGCAGCAAGATTGGCGTCATCGCCACGGCGGAGCCACGTGGCCGGCGTGCTGGCTGCGACGAGGCGTAGCCAAGAAGTAGTCCCGTCCGGATTCGAACCGGAGTCCCAGGTTCCAAAGACCCAGATGATTGACCACTACACTACGGG
>JBFJXU010000058.1:0-10993 GCA_041622975.1 Thermoplasmatota archaeon | reverse complement strand
TGGGTGCCGCCGTGCTCGGGGCAGGCCTTGCGCCGGTCGTCGGCTACGGGTTGTGGAGCCAAGCCAACGGCTACGCATTCCTGCCCAACAGCATCAGCCTGAAGGGCGACTCCACCGTTCCTACGTCGCCCGGCGAAGTGTACGGGTTCGTGGCTCGCTTCGTCGTCCGCTTCCTTTCTTGGAATCCCCTGAGTCCCCTCATGGTCCTGTTTGCTGCGTGGTACGCGGTTCGCTGGAGGAAGGGGCAGGTGCCGTGGCATGAAGCGGGCCAACTCATGCTGGGCGCGTGGGCGGTGGCTGCGGGCGCCCACTTGCAATTTGCGCGCCTCGGGTGGTTCTACCGGTACGAGACGTACCTCCTAGTCCTAGCCATGGCCATCGTGGCGCGGCTCGTCGTGCCGCACGCGGGCCGCGTCCCGGCCATCCTCAGCGACCGCCGCACCAAGGCCATCGCCGTCGTGGCCCTCTTAGCGTTCGCCCCGACCATGGTGCGGGGCGTCGCCGGGGACCTCGCCACACCGCGAGGAGCCCACTTCATCGCCACCCAACAATTGGTCATGGCCGACTACTTGGACGCCCACCACGCCGGTGAAGTGGTAGCAGTCAATGACATCGGAGCAGTGGCGTTGTTGGCCGATGTGACTTTGCTGGACACTTGGGGGCTGGCAGACAATACTGTGGCGGATGCCAAACGCGACGGCACATACAATGCTCAATGGCTCGCCTCATACGCCCACAGTCGCAATGCATCGGTTGCCATCATCTACGATTTCTGGCTGGAGCCGTGGGGCGGCGTCCCCGTAGCATGGACACAAGTGGCACAATGGACCGCCCCGGCGGGGCCGCCAGCCCAGCGCACGGTCAGCATCTACGCGATTGGACTGGATGCGGGGGAAGTTGCCCAGCGCGTCCGGTCGTACGAGATCAGTCTACCAGATGGCGTTGTGGCTACCTACGCCTAGTCGCCGAAGTCCATCAGACTAACTCGTTTCTTCGATTCCGCAGGCTCGGCCTTGGTGCTCTTGGCATCGCCGGGTTCGTCGCCGACTTGACGTAGAATGGAGCGAGCAAGGCGATCCCCGAAGCCCGGCAAGCGTGCCAGGCGTTCGAGGGGGACACCCTTGAGATCGTTGGGGGTGCGGAAGCCTTCCCGAATCAATGTGCGAGCCCGGATGCGACCAACGCCCTTGAGTCGCAGCATGGGCAACGCGTCGGCACGCACACCGTGCTGGACCCGCAGGGCAAGGTCCTGGATGGGGCGGCTCCACTCGGGGCGGAAGGACCGCGCAAATTCCCCGTACGCGTGCAGGAGCCAATTGGTTGTCTCCACGCGCAGGCGCACGTCGCCGGGGCCAATCTGGTACTTCTCCTCCACATCTCGTTGATGGGTCTCGTTAATCCAATCCAGGAGCAGGCACGCGGTCTTGGCGTGGCTCATGGCATCCTCAACGTCCACGGGCTCGGGCAGGAGCCGATTGTCATATTCCTCGTAATAACGAGCCTGTACCCAGTCGTCATTCTTGCGTAGGTACAGTGGGTACACTTCGGGGCACCCTGATGTGACTTCCAGGAGACCAAACACCGTCGGGTCGCCAACGGTCTGTAGGCTTTGCCGCAGGCGCAGGGCGCTTGCTGGGTCAATGTAGAGTTCGCTCGTGCGCCGTCCAAGGACTGTGGGCTCGTAGCGCTGGTTGTCGAAGTCTACGAAGCCATTGTCCTCAAGGAACCAGAGGACTTCTTCCAGGCGGTCGCGGATGACCCAGTCGTTGACCTGTTGCGACCACAGGGTTCCCGCCAGCCAAGATTCCAGGGCCTCCTGGGTATCACAGTAGCCTGATGCGATACTGGCCAGGGTATGGATGCGGAGCGCTGACTCGCCGGCGAGTTTGCTGGTGAGATCCTCGGGTTCGCCGTGTAGGTATTCTTCCACGGCCGCATCCTTCATTTCGAGGGATTTGCAAAGGAGCACTGCTTCGCCGTACGGGTCGTATCGGGGGCGGCCCGCGCGACCCATCATTTGGTGGACTTCCATGATGGGCAGGGGGCGGTTGCCGTAGCCCACCTCGAAGCGCATGAGGTCGCGGATGATGACCCGGCGCGCAGGAGTATTCACGCCGGCGGCGAGGGTGGGCGTGGCGCACAGGACCTTCAGGTCGCCGTTGCGGAATCGTTGCTCGACGAAGCGTCGTTGTTTGGCGTCCAGGCCGGCTGTGTGGAACGCCACGCCTGCTTCCACCATTTTGCGTAGTTTCCGTTGCAGTAAGGAGCCCTCCAAGTCGTCGCCTAATTCCTTGGCGGCTTCCTTGAGACGACTCAGATGCGCCTCGTCCAGGAGGGCTCGGACGGCTCCGCCGAGGCGTTGCGCTTGCGCTTCCGCAGAGCGCCGGGTGCTGACGAAGACGAGGCATTGGCCGCCTTCATTGATGGCATCCTCCACGAGGCTGGTGACGGGGTCGCGGCCGGCGGCCAAATGCCGCGGCGGCGCGTCTTCGAATTCTAGGTTGTCACCGAAGTAGGTACCCCGCCGCAAGTCCACGGGGCGCCAATCAGATTGCACGAGACGGGCATCGAGCCAGCGAGCCAGTTCATCCACGTTGCCCACGGTCGCGGACAGAGCGATTATCTGGGCGTCGGTCAAGGCGTGGAACCGGCTCAGGATCACCTCCAATGTGGGGCCGCGGCTCGGATCGTTGACCAAATGCACTTCATCCGCCACGACGCAACCAACGTCAAGCGCCCACTCGGTGCGGTGGCGCAACAATGCGTCCGCTTTCTCTGACGTGCACACAATGACATCATTGCGACCGGCCCGTGGGTCCTTCTCGTCCGGGTCGCCCGTTGCCAGCCCCACCGTGATACCCAGTGCTTCGAATGCCTTGAGTTCCTCGTATTTCTCGCTCGCCAGGGCCCGCAGGGGTACGATGTAGAGCGCCTTCTTGCCGGTGCGCAGCCATTGGTGCAAGATGGCGAGGTACGCGATGAGCGACTTGCCCGACGCAGTCGGAATCGCCGCGACCACGTTGCCTTGGCCGATGGCCTTCCATGCCTCTTCCTGCGGCGGGTACAAGGATTCGATGCCCTGGTCGGCCAGGAGCGCGGCGACCTTGGGGTGGAGGTCCGAGGGGAGGGGCAACGAGAACGGGGAACGGGAGACGGGGATAAGGGTGGAGCGGCGACCCGTTGGCTAGTCAACTAGGCTAGCGCATCCCAATCATCCATCACCCATACATGCATCCCGTCACCGTCTTGGCTTGACCACACAGTGGCCATGACCCCATTGGCGCTGGCTGCGTGGGCCATATCCGTGTTACTGGCGCGCCCAAATTGCCCCGTGATGCCGGTGGCGAGTTGGAAGGGTTGAGACCAATTCCCCGGCGTGCCGACGGTGAGATGCAACGTTGTTCCGTCGCCTTCCGCTTGATGCCACACGATGCCCGCGCGGTCGCCAAGGTTGACTAGCCAAGGGGAGGTGACGAGGTTTTGGCCGGCTTGCACCGGTTCGCTCCACGATGCAGCGGCGGCTGCCTCGGCAGTCCAGAGGTTGTCGTTGGATGCCCATGCCGCAACAAGTCGCCCATCGTCGAGGGCGGTGACCGCCGGGAACCAAGCGCCGGTGTTACCCTGACTCACGTCGTGGTACGCAACCCTATCAGGCGTAACCTGGGTAAGGTAGAATCCCCACGAGTCCGGATTCATGGGGCCTGGCGTCCACATGGGCACAAGAGCCCCCTCGTCGGTGGCAACACCACGCCCGTTGATTTTGGCGCTAGCCCGGGTCTCGGCGGGAGATATGGGCTGCCAATCGCTAAAGTCCAGGGTACCTAATGGCGCGGTCGCCATCACCACTTCCGATGTGAATGCCACGAGGACGCCCAGAGGGCGTTGGAATGTGATGTAAGTGGTGTCTTCGTCGAAGAAGAGCCATTGGCGGTCGGCAGCAAGTGCCATGTCGGAGGGATTGGACGGAACGTCGTCGCCCGTTCCAAGGAACACGGACTCCCACGTTGTTCCGCCGTCTGCGCTGCGGTGCACCTCGATGGCGCGACTGCGAACGCCAGAAGCGACTTCGGACACGGTGAGTGTTGAGTAGTAGAGGGCTCCGTCAGGCCCCACGTCAACCGTGACGTCACCTCGGAATGCATCCGCCACGGCAGCCGGGGGTGCCTCGATACGGCGCAGTTCTTGCGCTCCGGGGTGGAGGGCCCAGATTACCTGCTCTGCACTGGTGGCATACACCACCCCATCGGCGCCCACGGCAGCCGTTGGTTCCCAGCAACCCGCGTCGCACGGAGCAATGGCCTCACGGGGTACCGTAGGCATAGGGGAATCGATTGCTCCAGGTTCTTCGGTTACAGCGCCAAGACAACCTGACAGCAGAATCAACCCGATTACGAGTACACGGTACACGGCGACGCCACCAAATTGCACGATAAATGTTGATAGCCCAAGTGGACCCGGATGGGATTCAGCCCCAGACGACCGACTACCGAGCCAGATAATCTAGCAAGTACCCCGGCCGATCCGTAATGATTCCCGCCACGCCGGCCTGCTCAAGGCGGTGCCATTCATGCGCATGGTTGGCCGTCCACGAGTATACTACCACACCCCTGTCGGCGGCGTACCGGACCAAGTCCATGGTGGCGTGCGCCTGGTTCAACGTGAGCACAGTGCCACCGTTAGCGATGAGCACGTCCACGGTCTGCGTCGCTGGCCGCCACCCCTGCGTCACGTAGGCACAACGTGGATGTCCAGCGGCGGCGCATTGTGCCACCGTGTCATTGGAGCTGGACATGACGATGGTCCGGTCTCGGTAAGCAGGATCTTTGACCAAGTCCAGGACGGCCGTTGCCAGCAGTCCAATGCGGTCACGGCCCGCCTTCATGTCAATGAAGACATCCGCGCCGCTTGCTGCGGTGGCATCAAGGGCTTGCTGTAATGTGGGCACCTGCTGGCCGCGGAAGGACGAGTGAAACCAGGCGCCCGCGTCGGCGTCTTTCATGGCCGACCATTCGGTTTGGTGCAGGTGACCGGAGGCAGTTGTGGTCCGGTCGAGGGTGCCGTCGTGAATGACGGCTAGAACCCCGTCTGCGGTGAGTCCTACATCCAGTTCAATTGCTGATGCGCCAAGCAATGTGGCTTTCTGGAAGGCGGCCAAAGTGTTCTCGGGTGCGTAAAATGAGGCTCCTCGGTGTGCCACTACTACGGGGCCGACGGCGGGTCGCAATTCGATATCTACGGTGACAGAGCCATCCGGCGACGGTTGGGGCCGAACGCGGGTAGGTAGAAATCCGGCTGCATCGGCACGTACATGGTAGAATGCACCTTCCATATCGAAGGCATAGCGGCCGTCGCTACTGGTTTGCACGGCGGTAGCCTGCCATGTCTTCACGTAGGCATCGATGTTGTTGACCGGGTCGCGGAGGTTGACGCTCTCCACGCCGACCATTGCTTGCCGCGGGGCCCCATGGGCGAGGACCGTGCCGACTACCCGGTACGGGATTGTTGACGTGTCCGATTCCTCGCCTCGGGGCTGCTCGGCGCCGGGCGGGCCGTCCTCGCCAGGCTGCGAATCGTCATCATGTCCTTCGGGAGGCGATTCGGGTTCGTCCGCGGTAGGCTCTACAGGAGCAATTTCATCATACGCATCACTCGGGGGCGGGGCGGCGATATCGTTGGGTAACTGGGGACCCCGGTCATCCAATGCGTCCGGCAAATCTTCCGGCACCGGTTCCGTGGCGTCCTCGACGGGAGGTTGAGCGGCGCATCCAGCCATCACCAAGATGATGACTACCCAGGCCGCCCGCGCCATCACCCACCCAAGATGTGCCGTGCAATGACGAGGCGTTGCACTTCACTGGTGCCTTCGAAGATCTCGAAGATCTTGATGTCACGCATGTACCGCTCCACGTCGTAATCCTTGGTGTAGCCGTTGCCGCCGTGGATTTGCACGCCTTCAATGGTGGCCTTCATGGCCATTTCACTGGCGTACAGTTTCGCTCGGCTGGCGGCGTGGGTGTAGGGTTGGTTCTGGTCACGGAGCCAAGCGGCCTTGAGGTACAGGTTGCGGCCTGCTTCAATGCCTACGTCCATGTCGGCTAGTTTCCATTGAATCGCTTGGTTGGCGGCGATTGGCTTGCCAAATTGGTGGCGTTCTTTGGCGTAAGCGGCCGAATCTTCGAACGCGGCGCGGGCGATGCCCACACTGCCCGCGGCGGCCATGACGCGGCCCGTATCCAAGGTGCTCATGGCGATTTTGAAGCCGTCGCCTTCCTTGCTAATCAGGTTCTCGGCGGGGACGCGCAGGTCGTCGAAGAACAATTGATTCGTGTAGGATGCGTTGAGACCGAGTTTGTCTTCGTTCTTGCCGACGTTGAAGCCGTCGGACTTAGGGTCAACGATGAAGGCGCTGACGCCGCCGGGGCCCGGATTGCTGGGGTCGGTCCGCGCAAACAGGATGCAGCAGTCCGCCACCGCGCCATTGGAGATGTACACCTTGGAGCCGTTGACCACGTACTCGTCCCCGTCCTTGATGGCGGTGGTCTTGAGGCTGCCCGCGTCACTACCGGCGGTGGGCTCGGTGAGGGCATAGCAGCCCATCCATTCACCCGTGGCGAACTTGGGCAGGTATTCGTGCTTCTGTTCCTCGCTGCCCCAACTCAGGATGGGACTCACCGTGAGGCTGGCCGTGGCACCGTAGATGACACTGTGGCTTGCACAGGCCGCAGCAATCTCCTCAGCAGCGAGCGCGAAGGAAATGTAGTCGGCCCCCGGCCCCCCGTATTCTTCGGGGACGGTGATGGCAAAGAGCCCGAGTTCGCCCATGCGCTTGGCTGTGGCATGGGGGAATGAGTGTTCGGCATCGTGCTTGCGTGCCACGGGCTTGATTTCGTTCTGGGCCAGTTCACGCACCATCTGTTGAATGGCCTGCTGTTCAGGGGTGAGTTGGAAGTCCACGACGCGGCGAGCGGGCCACGCCTGAAAAGGCGTGCCGGTGTCGCCGAGGGACCATGATTGACTGGTTCAATTGGAGTGGACGTCGGGTGGTGGCGGGCTGCTTGGTGCGATCGCCCCTATGCGACGCGGCGCCCGTGTGGCCGCCGGCAAATTGCTTGTCCTAGGCCCGTTAGCCCACCGTCATCTACTACCCAACAGCGTCGCTCCCCCGCCACACCACTAGTCGAACGATACGCGTCCGACCACCCGTTGTGGGTGATTATCCACGTGCCACAGGATGCCATTTTCGCCGCTGGCATGCACGATGCCCTTCTCGAGCACTGCTTCCACCGGGCCGCCGGTGCCAGGTGCGGGTGCGGGCGTGGTCAAGCGAACGGGTACGAATTGCATGCCGATGCCCAGGTGGACTACGCTGCCAGCAGCCAGGTCTTGCTTGCTGAATGGGGAACGGTCTACGTTGAAAGTAATGGCATCGCCGGCTTTCTTGACAACCAGGTCAGCATCCGGCGGCGCCAGCACCATGCCCCGGTCCAATTGGTCCGCCTTCGTGTTGCGGAGTGCCAAGCCAACGCGGTCGCCGGGTCCCGCTTCGGCGTGGTCCGCGTCGTGAATCTGGATGCTGCGTACGGGACAGATGACCTTCTCAGGGTATGCGTGCAGGGTGTCGTTCTTCTTGAGAGTGCCTCGTTGGACGACGCCTAGGATTACGGCGCCGACGCCCTTGACGTCGAAGTGATGGTCAATCGGCACGAGCACGGTTGCCTCGGCGTTGCGCTCGGGCGCGGCGGCGGCCAAGTGGCTCCGTGCGGCCACCCAATCCTCCTCGGTGGTCAGGGTCCAGCCTTCCAGATTGGTACCCGCCAAGAGGGGCGCGAGTTGTTCAGGTTGCAAGTAGTTGCGTAGGATGATGGTGCCGTGACGAATGCCGGCGGCGTCCGCGGCAAGGATCTGTTCCCCAATGGTGGCGTTGATTTCGTCCACGACGAGGCAGGCGGCGTCCGCATTGGCCAAGGCGTAGCTGAGGCACTTGAGTTGATCCGGGTAACGGTCGGGCACCATGACAGTCACGTCGGTGCCTTCGTGTTTGTAATCGTGGAGGTGGATATCCGACTGGGTGCCGACCTTGCCGAATTCTCGGCGCACGTCGAGGTTCCCCAGGAGGCAGGCAGTGACACCGGGCATGGCCGCGCGACCGGCGCGGGGTGAAAGGGGTTTCCGGGCCGGCGGCAAGCCACAGGGCATCAGGCAGTCCTTTTGACGACCGCCCAAGTCCAGGGTGCGTGGACTCGGTCACGTGCGGCGAGTGCGGTCAGGTATACGATTCGGATCAAATGGCATTCTGCCCCGCGTGCGGTGGCACCAAGCAGGGGGCGGCCGCCCCCGGCCCCGTCGCGGGTCTCGACATGACGGTGCGGCGCGTCCGCATGGCAGGCATAGCTTTGGTGAGCCTCGGAGCGGTGATGACCGTGGGCTTAGTGGCCGTGTTCATTTTCGCTGCTGAAATCCTCCCCGAGACGTTGGAGCAGTTGGCGCCTCAACCCGGCGGCGGTTTCCATCTTCACTTCACTGAGAATGGCACGGGCGCCGCCAACGCGACCGTCACCGTAGAAGGGGTGGAAGGTCCAGTTCTCAACGGTACGACGGGCCCCGGCGGGTGGTGGAACGTCACCGAGGCCCCTGCGGGCATCTGGGTGAACACCACATGGCAAGGGGAGACGTGGAGCCGTCGCGTGTTTAGTGTGGCGGGTTCACCTGCCGCGTTGGAGGTGGACACATCTGAGGCGCGCGTTGAGGATGACTGGGTGGGCGCCCAGGATTTTTTGCGCTCGGTGCGCGTCATGGCAGGCGTGCTTCTCCTGGTTTCCTTGGTGGTCATTGCGGGCGGTGTTAGCGCCCTGCGCCTCCATCATCGGGGGCTCGCGATGGCCGGCGGCATCGTGGGCCTGCTACCCCCGATTCTATTGTTCACGGCAACCAGGTCCCTGGTGACCATGCTAATCTTGGGGGTCATGGCCGCGAGCCTCGCGTTCATCGTGAAGGGCAGGGAGCGCTTCAAACAGTAATTGTCTCGGCGTGCCCACAGCGCGGGCACGTAATGTCGTTCTTGCCTGCCTTCTTGGCTGCATGGAACGCGAGTTTGCAGTCGGGGCAAGTGACTTTGATGGCAGGGACTGCCACGGGATCGCGCTTGCGAGCCAGTGGGTCCTGGCGCAGGCTTGGTAGCACTTCGGCTTGCCCGCACTTGGGGCAGACGATGCTGGTTTCAGCCGTGGGATCCCGAGTGACAGCAAAGCGGGTGTCGCAGTTGGTGCAGGTCACGCTGAGCCGGTGTAGCGGAGGCCTCTGCGGCCGCTTCCAGGGCAGGATTGGCGTCGAGCCACCGGCGCGGCGGACGGCAAGGCGCTCCTCCTGGACCTTCTCCCAGTCCGTGCGAAGATTCGCGATGCGTTCGCGGCGGGCTTCTGCCCGGGAACCGTAGCGACTACCGGCCTTGTGGCTGCGCTTCTTGGCTGCTTCGAACTCAGCGATGAAGCCGGGTTCATTGCTGAGGTCAATGTCGATCTCGATGCCGTGTTCAGGGTGTAGTTTCTCGTGGGCCCAGAACTTGTTGAGGCGGTCCTGGGTAAACCCGATGAAGAACAGATTACCAAGAATGGGGATGAATCCGGCGGCAGCCACGATGGCAGGGTAACGGACGGGGCTGTCCACGACCATGCCCTCGACACGCTTGGCCGTCTGGAATTGTAGAATGAGCGGCCCGATGATGGGCAAGATGGCAAGGAAGACGTTCATGCCATGGTTGAGGTGGAGTAAGTCATGACCATCCACCTCCTTGTTGATGCGCACCAGCCAGACGCGGCGGCTGATGCCGAAGGTGTAAATGTAGGCGGCAAGGCGCTTCCAGATCCGGCGGGTACGGCCGACGAAGACGAAGCGCATCGGGCCTTCGACCCTAGCGGGGTCCTTCAAGGATGCGGTCGTGTCGTACAAGTGGCGCGCTCCGCAAACCACAAGAACCGCGACGCTGACGACGGCTCCGTGGACGACACGGTTCAAGTGGAGCCAGAAGCGGGCGATGACGACGTCATGACCCGCATCCAGGCAGCCCTCGATGAGATTCGCCCCGCACTACAATTTGACGGCGGTGACGCTGAAATCGTAAGTTGGTCCCCCGAGACGGGCATCCTCAGCATTGACATGGTAGGTGCCTGTGCTGGCTGTTCCATGAGCAGCGTCACGCTGCAAGCGGGCATCGAGCGGATCATCAAAGACCGCGTGCCCCAAGTCAAGGGCGTCGTGAACGTCAACGGCGCCTAGGCGCCGACCCCATAGGCTGAGAAGAACTGGTCTAGTTACGGCTCAACCTTCGGGGGTTTGAGGTGAACTCCATTGGCCCGAGAGCATTCAGGATGCAACTTGCTTGCGGCGCTTCCATGCATCGTCGTCAAGGCGAGCATACATGCGCGCGGACCGGTCGAAGGTGGCCTTGGGGGCGTCCTCCACGTCGCGGCCTTCCTGGACGCTCCAGAAGTATGCCCTGCGGGCCCGGCCGTCCATGTTGAACTCGGTGCGACGGATTGCTAGCACACCCTCGTCCTGCAAAGCGTAGAAGACGGCGCGGAGCTGAGCGTCAAGGAATTCGTCGTTGACCTCGTCTTCTCCGCGGAACGCTTCTTCCACAGTATGGGCGACGGCTAGAGCATCCTCACGTAGCATGTCGAGGCGTGCACGTAGGATTCCGGCCAATTTGCCCATACCGTTCGAAACCTGACCAACTATTTGGCCGTTTAGGTGCGGGCCTTTCCGCTTGTCAGGATTTCGCGGGCCCGCCTGGCCGAAACCGCTCCTTCCGCCACCATTTGCTCAGCCACCCGTTCAATTTCACGTCCGGTGGCCCCCGCTTCGGCAGCGACATTGCGCGCATGCAATGCCATGTGGCCCTTCTGGATGCCCTCACCAGAGAGTGCTTTGAGGGCGGAGAGATTCTGGGCCAAGCCCACGGCCACGACTATGCGAGCAAGGCGTGTGGCGTCGGGGC
>JBFJXU010000057.1:0-11003 GCA_041622975.1 Thermoplasmatota archaeon | reverse complement strand
TTGCGCAATACGCCGTGACAGCCCTCCATGGCCGCTACAGGGATATCGGGAATGGAGAGGATTTGCGTCGTACCTGCGTGGCCTTTGCCACTGATTTTGGCGTAAATGAAGCCGGCATCCTGGAGTTGCTTGAGGTACTTCCAGTACTGGGTGTGCCCGCGCGGTGTCTCGCCGTGTTCTTCGCATAAGAGGTGGTATGTCTCCTCTGCGGCGCCCGTGGTTACGTACGTGCCCCCATCCCGTTCCAACCGACGTCCGATGGCCATGAGGGCCAAAAGGGGGTGACGGGCGAGGTTGCGTAACTTGCTCTCGGTGACGATGCTGTACGTGTTGGCTTTGGCGGCGCGCACGTGTTCCGGGACCACGAGGTCCGTTCGTTCATCGTCTGCGGCTTGCCCTGACTTGAGTAGGATTTCGATGCCCAGGCGGGCGTCGCCGGGGCCCTTGGCTCCGCCGGGGGCCTCGCCGGCGATGTCGGCGATGAGGCTCACGGCTTCGGGGTCCACGGCCCCACGGCGGAATGCCATTTCGACCCGTTGGCCGATGATGTCCTCCATGGCGTCTGTATCGTAGGGCTCGAGCCGGACGACGTTGTGCTTGAAGGTGCTCAATGCTGCGTCGTCCATCTGGTCGAGGACCATTTGTTGGCTGATGAGGATGAGGCTGATGTTGTTCCACGTGGGGCCCGTCTCGTCGGCGAAGCGGGTGAGATCGTACACGAGGTTGCCGCCGTCGCTGCGTAGGAGGGCGTCCACTTCGTCGAGGATGACAAGGAGGTGGCTGTCGCGGCGTTTGATGAGGTTGCCCAAGTCGCGGGCCATCTCCCCGACGCTGAATCCTCGGTCGGGGTATCCTTGGTCGAAGGCTTGCAGGATGCCATGCATAGCCAGGCCACTTGTCTTGCGCCGGCGACAATTGACGTGCACGAAGTCGAGGCGCTTGTGGTTCTTGGCTAGGGCTGCGGAGAGGTCAGTCGCAAAGCGCTTGGCGATGGCGGTTTTTCCGGTGCCCACGGGGCCCCAGATGAGGAGGTTTTCGTGGCCGTGGCCCTGGGCGACGCCCTTGAAAATGCGGGCCATGGCGCGGAGATTATCTTCTCGCCGTGGCAGTTCGGCGGGGACGTAGTCGAAGTCCAGGCGGGCAAGATCTGAGAAGACGGTTGGTCCGCCCAGTTCCTCCTCGATGAGGCTCATGACGGGCATGGAGGCAGGCCCAGCAGGATGAGGGTTATGGCGCGGCGTGGGGGGTGAGTGGAAGTACTGTCTGTGGGGGGTTAGGCGGGCCCTGGCCCCAGGCCTCATGAGGTCAAGCCCATTGGCGGTCCCGTGTCGTCCCGCGCCACTGACTGCGTCCACGCTGGCGAACGCCCTGGCCCCCACGGCGAAGTTAACACCCCCATTGCCCGGTCTACCACTTACCGCTACCCAGAGGCTGCAGACGGTGGTCAAGCCAGCCATATCTACAGTCGCTACGACAATCCAAGCGTCCAAGCGGCTGAAGCCAAGATTGCCGCACTGGACGGTGCCGACCACTGCCTGCTCACAGCAAGTGGCATGGCGGCCATCGTAGCCATCACGCACACCCTTGAGGCCGGTAGCACCATCGCCGTTCAGCAAGGAGTGTACGGTGGCACCACTGCGTACCTCAACGATGAAGCAGCCCGCTTCGGCATCAATGTAGTTTCATTCGACGCCGACGGCCCCGTGCCTCCAGCAGACCTCGTCTGGATTGAATCCGTCACCAACCCACTGCTTTCCGTGGCCGACATTCCTCGCATTGCCAACGAGGCCCATGACCACGGCGGCCGGCTCGTGGTGGATGCCACTTTTGCTACCCCAATCCTGCAACGCCCATTGGACCTCGGCGCTGACCTCGTCATCCACTCTGCAACCAAATACCTCGGTGGCCACAGTGACATCACCGCAGGTGCCATCACGTTCAACGGTCCCCCCGACGAACTGTGGAGAATCCGGCGCAACCTAGGCGCCACACTTGACCCCGACGCAGCATACCTCCTGTCGCGGGGCCTCAAAACCCTCGACCTACGGGTGCGCCGCCAAGCAGCCACAGCACTCCAACTGGCGCAGCGGCTCGCAGACGATGGCGTCACCGTCCATCACCCCGGTCTTCCCAGCCATCCCCACCATGCCGTCGCCAAGCGACTCCTTCCCGACGGCTGCACTGGAATGCTCACGCTCGACCTAGGGTCCAAGAATGCAGCCATCGCCTTCCGCCGCAACAGCGGCATCATCACGCCGGCCGCCAGCCTCGGTGGCGTAGAATCACTTGTCTCCCTCCCTCTGGAAACCAGCCACGCGTACATGGCCGACGACCAGCGCCGCGCCATCGGGGTTTCGGATGGGCTCGTGCGCCTCAGCATCGGCATCGAGGACCCCGACGATCTCTACCAAGCCATCCGCGCCGGAATCGACGCGGGTCAGCAACCCTAAGAGGAAGTCTGCCACCTCCCGGCGTGTGTCCTTCGACCTCGAAACCACCCTGCGCCGCTACGGTGTCGCACCTGGCGAGTCGTGGGACGAGCGACCCTGGGGTGGCTACCTCGACTGGTACCGCGACGAATCTCGGGCCACCCTGAAAATCATGGTCGTGCGCCCCGGTGCCCGCATGAGCCTACAGCGCCATGCCCATCGGGATGAAGTATGGCGCGTCCTCGAAGGTAAGGGGCTCGATGAGGGAACCAAGCCAGCCACGCCCCTTGAGCCGGGTACGACTCACTTCGTCGCCGTGGGTGCGACCCATCGGATTGCCAACACCGGCTCCGAACCCTTGGTCATCGTCGAAGTCCAACTGGGCGAATGTCGCGAAGATGACATTGAACGCCTTGAGGACGACTTCGGACGCTGAAGCGACCGACTAGCGCACCAGTTTCCGGCGCACTCGCTCATAGAAGCCGTGGCCCAAGCGGACAAACCGCGCTGGCCTGTCGCTCTTCTCGACTCGAACCACGTCGCCCGCCGCCACGCCTTCACTCACCTGGCCGTCGATGACGACGCGCGCCGGGCGCTCCATTTCAGCACTGTCGCGGTCTAGGAGTGTCAACTCGATGACTGCGGTATGGGGTACAACCCAGGGCCGTGCCGCAAGACGGAAGGGTGCAATTGGTGCCAACACCGTGCCTCTCACCCGCGGGTGTAGCAGGGGGCCACCCACGCTCATTGAGTAACCCGTGGAACCCGTTGGCGTGCTGACAATGATGCCGTCCCCACGCAGCACATCCAGCACCTCGCCGTCCACGTTGACAGTGAATTCCACCAACTTGGCAATGCGGCTCGTTTGGAACGTCACCTCATTCACTGCGTCGCCTAACTCCACCCCGTTGTGGGTGGCTCGCAGGCGCTCCCGTTCGTGGACCTCGTGGTCCCCCGCCAGTACACGGTCGATGCCTAGCCTAGCATGACGCGGCTCCACTTCTGCCATGAAGCCGACGGCGCCGGCATTGACTGCAAACACAGGCTTGGCCGTGTGCTGCATGGTCATCAGAATCGTACCGTCGCCACCCACGGTCATGAACAAATCGGCTACGGCATCCAGTTCAGGAAGGGGAGCGCCTGGCATGCCAATGGCGTCGCCCAATCGCTCCTCGCAGATGACGTCCATGCCTTGGCTGACCACGTACTTGGCCAACCTCTCGGCCTCCTTACGTACATGGGGGATACCGGCTTTGGCGACAATTGCCCACGTCATCAGAGAACCTCCTGGACAGCGGTTTGGTGGTGAACGGCTAGCATGCCGCCGCGGTGCTTCAGGTCGAATGGCATCATGAGGTCCTTCGAGGTACGCGGGTCGAGCACCAAGCCGCCCGCTTCCCGCACGATGAGTGTGCCTGCGGCGATGTCGATGACACGAAGCCATTCTCGGCGTACCAGGAACACGTCCAATGCTCCTTGGGCAACGAGTGCCATATCAAGTGCCGCTGAACCCAAGTCACGGTAATACTGACCGGGTTGGACTTCATGGATTACAAAGTCGTCCAATGTGGAACCCCCTACCATGACCTCGCTGGCATCAAAGCCGCGGCGCTGCATGGGTTGACCATCCAGAGTGGCCCCTTCACCCACCGTGGCGGCGTAGCGTTGGCCCGTGGCTAGGTTGTGGATGACGCCCGCTTGTAGGCTCCCCAAGCCCCCTGCGGGCCCTACGGCGATGCTCGTGCAATAGTGGGGAATGCCCCGCGCCGCGTTGCGCGAGCCGTCTAAGGGGTCCACCACGGCCACCACGTCACTTCCGTGGTCAGTAAAGCCAGACTCCTCTGTCAATGTGGAAATGCCAAGGTCCGCGGCAATCTCCAGGATGGCGTCGTCAAGTACCTGGTCGGCGAACGTGGTGGGCGTGCCGTCGGCTCCTTGCGCCACGATATCGCCGAGGCCTTCCCGCGGCAGTTCCGTCCAGGCGTCAACGGCTGCATCCGTAAGTTGGGTAGCGATGGCCTGTGGGTCCACGGTGCCGCAACCGGCCCCGCGTCGTATAAGCACGGCGCGGCCGCTTGGCGGTCATCCCCGAAGTACGCGGCGCAGGTCGTCATCGCCAGTAGACTCGGCTGCAACTTGCATGCTCAGACAATGAATGCCCCCGAAGCCCCAAATCAGGTCGCGGTGGTCAACTGCAACAACGGTGCGCCCTTGGAATTCCCGGGCCAAGACCGTCAGGGCACGTTCGTCCGAGTCTCCCCCGTATGTGGGCATGAGGACGACGCCATTCGTGATGAGGAAATTCGCGTGGCCGGCCGGCAGCCGGTCGCCGGCATCCGTTTCAATATCAACGTCCGGGACCGGGATTTCAACCACGTCTAGTCCAGCAGCAACCAACCGCCGCCGGTTCTCAGATAGGGCAACATGGTCAGGGTGCCCAACGGGGGCGACGCTCGTAACCACTCGACCCGGTGCCGTGAACCGCGTAATCGTGTCAATATGGCCATCCGTGTCGTCCCCCATGATGCCATCCCCAAGCCAAATGATGCGCTCGGCCGCGAGGTGGTCTTGCAGCATCTGCTCCGCCACGGCTTTGTCATGCCCCCGACCACGTAGCAAACAGTCCTCCGTGACCAGGAACGTGCCCTTGCCATCCGTTTCCACGGCGCCTCCTTCCAGCACGAACTCCGTTCGCTCAATGGCACACGGCCAATCGAGGCGGTCGCTCACCGAATCATCGGCTTGGAGGGTATCGTATTTTCCCCCCCAAGCATCGAACCGGAACCGAACCGCCCGACGCCCCTGCGGCCCAACCAAGGTCAAGGGGCCATAATCGCGGATCCAGGAATCCACGTGGTCCACGGGGTGTAGCGTTACGTTCGCGTGGTCGGCTACGGGTGGCACTTGCAGGTCGGGGTGGATGATGAGATTCACGCGTTGCCCCGATTCGGCAATCGCTGCAATGGCTTGTGCGTAGGCCTCCCGTGCCCCTGCCAAGTGTGGCCCGGGCCATGTGGTTGGGTCACGGGGCCACACCATCCAAACGGACTCCTGGGGTTCCCACTCGGCGGGCAGGCGATACCCCCGATCTGCCAGGCTTGGACGGATGGCCACGGCGCCGCCACGACCAAAACACCGTTTGAGCCTACGTGTTTGATGTCCTACGACGCAGGCCTTGCCGAGCGCATCTTGGATTGTCTGCCCGCCCACGCAAAGAGCAAGAAGATGTTCGGCGGAATCTGCTATCTCGACCGGGGGAACATGGCGTGCGGCATCATCGAAGACAAACTGATGCTGCGCCTAACCAAGGAACTGGTTGCCGAATACCGCAAGGAGCCCCACACGGCAGACATGGACTTCACCAAGCGACCCATGCCGTCTATGATGTACGTCACGGCCGAAGGCATCGCCGACGACGACCAACTTCGCGATTGGGTCGGCCGTGCCTTCGCGTTCACGGCGGGGTTGCCCGCGAAGTAGTCACTTCAGGAGGTGCGCCCACTTGGCTCGCATCTTGGCCAATTTGGGTGAGATGACTGCGGCGCAATACCCTTGGTCGGGGTAGGAGTTGTAGTAGTCCTGGTGGTAGTCTTCCGCAGGCCAGAATCGCTGCAGGGGCGCCAACTCGGTGACCACGGGGTCGTCCCACACCTTGGCGGCCCGGTGGGTGGCGGCGCGACACGCAGCTTCCTGGTCAGGGGACTCGTAGAAGATGGCACTTCGATACTGGGTGCCTACGTCGGCGCCCTGCCGGTTCAACGTGGTTGGGTCATGCAGTGTGAAGAAGATGTCTAGGACTGTGTCCAGGTCAATGGTCTTCGCGTCAAACGACACTCGGACAACTTCTGCATGACCCGTCGTCCCACGGCACACTTCCTCGTAGGTGGGTTCGAGGGTTTGGCCGCCCGCGTAGCCCGACACGACTTCGGTGATGCCTTTGATGCCGCGATACGCTGCGTCCAAACACCAGAAGCAGCCGCCCCCCAGTGTGATGCTTTCAGCCATGGTACCGCCTCAACAATCCATCGTAGGCGTCGATGCGTCGGTCCCGCAGGAAAGGCCAACCGCGCCGTTGGGCCTCGATGCGGTCCAAGTCCACGGTGACCACTGCTACTTCTTCTTCCTCGCCACACTCGTGAATTGTCTCCCCTGCGGGTCCGAAGACGAATGAGTGGCCCCAGAAAACGAGTTCATCCTCCGTTCCCACGCGGTTCACGGCGACGGTGTACACGCCGTTTGCAATGGCGTGGCCGCGCTGAACGCCTTGCCAAGCGCGCAGTTGCTCTTCCTTGAGTTCCATTTCCCCTTCCCATGTGCCGATGGCCGTCGGGTAGAACAGAATGTCCGCTCCGAGCAGGGCGGTGGCGCGCGCTGCCTCTGGGTACCACTGGTCCCAGCAGACAAGTGCCCCGATGCGACCGAATGCGGTGTCCCAGGCGGCGAAGCCATTGGCGCTTGCAGCAGCGCCCTCGATGGCCTCCGCGTCCCCAGGGGCGAAGTAGAACTTCTCGTAGAAACGTGGGTCATCGGGGATGTGCATCTTGCGGTACTTGCCTAGGTATGTTCCGTCAGCATCAATGACCGCCAGGGTGTTATGATAGAGGCCACGCGCCCGCTTTTCAAACAGGCTTGCTAGAATCACAACGCCGTGTTCTTTGGCCTTGGCGCACAGGATGTTCGTGGTGGGGCCTGGAATCGCCTCCGCCCGGTCAAACTCGACGTGGTCTTCTTCCTGGCAGAAGTAGGGGCCGAGGAAGAGTTCCTGCAGGCACACGATTTGGGCACCTTTGCCGGCTACTTGGTCCACTAGGTCAAGGGTTCTCTGCAGGTTGCCGTGTGCGTCACGGTCTGCGTGCGTTTGCACAATAGCAACGCGGACTTGCCCCATTACTCCTCCTCGGTCGCCGTTTCGACCACGAGGTTGCCGGGCTCTTCGCCCGTTGCAACTGGCCTGCCGTCTCGGCACCATTGGCTCCAACTACCTGGGTAGAGGGCGAGGGGCCCAATGCCACCAACCTCGGCGGCCAAGATGTTGTGACACGCCGTGACGCCAGAACCGCAGTACACGGCGCGGTCCCGGTGGCCTTCGTAGTGTGCCTTCAGTTCATCAGGGCTCAGGAACAGACCGTTGACGGCCAAATTCTTCGTGAACGGGTGATTGATGGCACCTGGAATGTGGCCCGCGACAGGGTCGATGGGCTCCGTTTGACCCGTGTATCGCTCGGCGGCCCTGGCATCCATCATGCGCTGGCCGGCCTCCACGTCGGGCAAATCGACGATGGGCATGCCTCCCGGCTTGCCGTCGAAGTCACCGTCAGGCACCCGGGAGTGATCGGTTTGCACGGGCAGATGGAGTTCGCGCCACCGTTGCCACCCGCCATCTAGGACGGCGACTGCTTCGTGGCCGTAGTGGCGTAGCAACCACCACAAGCGCGCGGCCCAAACACCGCCTTGGTCGTCGTACACCACCACTTGGCTCGAATTCTTGACGCCAGATTGACGTAGGAAGCGCAGGAATGCGCCGGGAATCGGCAAGGGGTGGCGGCCCTTCCCGCCCGTGCCCACCGGCCCCGAGAGGTCGTCGTCGATGTGGGCGTGGACGGCCCCGGGGATGTGGCGCTTGCCGTACTCACGCCGGCCCCATTTGGCGTCCGTTAGGTCGTGACGGCAGTCAAAGACCACCCAGTCGGGGTCCTTGATGTGCTCGAACAACGTCTCGCAACTGACAAGGGGGGCGTGAATCTCGCGCACAGTACCCGCAGGGTAGGGGGCCTTGAAGGTTTACGCGACGTTGATGCTGCCGCGAACTGGCTGCATATCGTCGCTGGTATACTGGTAACTGCCCGGAACCAACAGGATGAACGGGTCGCTGGATGCTCCGGCCGCCACCGCAAAGTCCTGCAACCCCATCGGCGCGGTCGTCCAGGTGAAACTGTGGGCGAAGAGGTCGTCATTCTGGAACACGATGGCATCACCTAGGGTGGCCTCCACTTCGGATGGGTCGGCGCCGGCAAGCAGCGGGCCGCCTTCCGTGATGGTGATGGTGATTGTGGTCCCCGTGGGCTCCACGGGGTTCACTTCAATGGCGACCTCCGGGCTCCAGATATCGGAGCCGAACACTTCGGCGTAGGCACGAAGGTAGAACGTGCCGGGCTCGTTGGGCGTCCATTCGGCGTCGTAGCGCTTGCCACTCTCGAAGTTCTGATGTTCCTTCTTGGTCACTGTTGTCCCGAACGTTTCGGGGCCGGCGAGGTCTTGGGTGTCGGCGCTGGTTGAGCTAACTCGCACTTCTGTCAACATGGCGTGCGCCTCGTCCTCGGGGGTGTCTAGGACCCAGCCGAAGTTCAGGGGGCGGAAAGTGGTCGTAGTGGCGGGCAGGTCGACCACCGCTGCGGAGGCAGGTGGGACCTCTTCCGTCACCGGGCATTGTACGGACAGGTCGAATGTCTCGTTGTGGTGGTCGGTGAAGTTCCCCGGTTGCAGCACGGTGCCGTCCGGGCACGTGAACGCTTCCCCGTGCGTGTGGGGGTCGTCCGTGCACCCGGCCAGGAATGCGGTCACGAGCAGGAGGGCAGTCCACTTCATGGCACTCGCCGTGGCGGCCACCCCATATGGTCGTTGCGTCATTGTCGTCGGACGTAGACGAAGGATGCCACAAGGCCTCCAATCAGCCCGAACACGATGAGCGTGGAGAACACGGACTGCCAGGGTACGTCGAAGCCCGCTCGCTTGATGTCGTTGCTCGAACCGCCGGGCACGTTCGTGTCGTCAACGGCTAGGGTGTCTGTGAGCGTCAAGACCTGCGTGGCCACACCGCCGTGGGGGTCCCGTGCCGTAATGGTGTAGGTGCCCACCCGCAGCGGCAGGGAAACCTCGCCTCCGTCTCCGTCGTGAATGTCGGCGCCGCCTTCGGCAATGGTCAATGTCACGCGACCCAAGTTGTCGCTGGCCGACGCGGTCAGGCTAGCGGAACCGTCGCCGATGAGGTAGATGCCTTCCGTTTCCTCGGCGCCGGACACCTGGAATTGAATCTCTGGGTCTTGTTCGTCATAGCCGAAGATGTAGGGCCCGCAGCAGATGGTTTGTGTCGTGGCTCGCCAACCGATGGGACTCCGGTCATCAAATACTAGTTCCTGGGGGCCGACCCACTCGCTACCATTCCATGCCAGCAGGAGCACCGGGTGCTTGGGCACGTTGCCGAGGTCACGCAGGAAGGTCTCCACCTCGACAGGGCCATCGCCCGTTGTGCGGGCCTTGGCGTAATGGATGACGCGGAACCCATCCGGCGCGTCCGGGACGTTGATTCGAAGGTCGCGGGGAATCCATTGGGAGAACGAGACTGGCCTTCCGTCCACAAGCATGCGATCTACGAAGTTGCGGTTGCCGCTGCCATCCGGACTGGAATCTCGGGATGGGCTGTCGTTGCTTGGTGGGCTGCCACCGCCCCCGCCACCCCCGCCGCCACCGCCCGATGGTGGGGGTTGCAGTTGGTCGGCGATGGTGCCAGTGATGTCCGTGGCGACCGAGAATTCTTGGTCTGCTGCAATGACTTGGAACGAGACGGCGCCGTCATCGTCCACGCCGGGGTCTAGGCAGACGTTGGCCTCGTTGCCGGCCATGGGACTAATCGTGGCAAAATCAGGTGCGCCGGACAAGGTGAATGTGAGTTCGTCGCCGTCGCCATCGAAGGCCGATACCACTTGGCAGACATCTTCCGCGTCGGTCAATGAGAATGGCGCGGTAGCGTTCCACACCGGCGGCACGTTCACTAGGTCCGCGACCTCGGTGACGTTGACCTGGACCGATGCGGCCACTGACTGGTGACCGTCGCTAATGAAGAGGGTAATTGTGTGCAGGCCATCCTGTAGTTCCCCTGGAATCCAGGTCAGGTTGTCGCCGTCGACCTGCATGCCCAGTGGCATAGAAGTTGCCGACCAGGAGGTTGTGTCCTCCGGCACGTCGAGGTCCATCACGTTGATTGTAACGTTGATGCGCGTTCCTTCCGGCACGGTCGCGTCGTCGGTCGCTAGGAATGGGAGCGAATTCGTGTCGAGCACCTTGATGCGAATGGTGGCGTTCGCGAAGTCCTCGCCGTCCGTGACGCTGACATTTGCCCACCGGACTTCACCACCCATTGTTTCGTTAGGCAGCCAGGTGACATTGGTGTCATCGAGAATCATTCCGATAGGACCGTCCACAAGCGTGTAACTCAAGGGCTGCGGCAAGCCATCGGCGTCGGTGGCATTGATGGAAAGTCGCAGTTCAACGGTCTCATTGATTGTGACGTTGATGGTGCCGTTGGCCTCGATGCCTCCGATGGCTTCGATGAATGGGTGGGCATTGTCGCAAGCATCGCCTGCTCCGTCGCCATCTGTGTCGGTTTGGTCGCTGTTGGGGGTGGTGGGGCAGTTGTCGGCCCCGTCATCGACGCCATCCCCGTCTTGGTCGCCATCGCATGCATCGCCAACGCCGTCCACGTCGTTGTCGGCCTGGTCTGGGTTGTCCGTGTTGACGCAGTTGTCGACGTCGTCGTTGATGCCGTCGCCGTCGGTGTCCTCGCAGGCGTCGCCGAGG
>JBFJXU010000056.1:0-11195 GCA_041622975.1 Thermoplasmatota archaeon | reverse complement strand
GCCTCTGTTGCTGGCTTGGAAATCCTGACGTACCATGAACCGACCCAGGCCGAGAAATTCCTCAGCCTCTGGGACAAAGACGGCAACCTCCTATGGCGCGTGGATTGGCTCCAAGAAGGCTTCACGGGGCAAACGCGCCTGCCCATGCAAATCGTTGGTCTCCAAGGAAAGCCAACGGTCCTGGTCAGTGCTCAAGTCCCTCACCTAGTACGTGACGGTGAAGTGCTGTGGAGCGCCGAAGATTGCAGCCGCCACGTAGCCGCCGGCGCCGCACGCACCGGCCTCCGCATTGTTTGCTTCGACAAGGACCACGCCGCAATCCGTGCCTATGATGCCGATGGACTCATCGCATGGCAAGTGCCACACACAGGCCGTGCGGGCCTGCCCATTGTTGAAGACTGGACTCGCGATGGCACCGCCGATGCCCTCATCCTGACTCCTGACTGCAACATCCGCCTCATCGACGGCCGCAGCAAGCAAAATGTCTGGGAACGGCACCTGGATGGTACGGGGTGCGACCGCGTTCCTGACCGCAGCCCTGCTGGGGCACTGGCCATCGCATCTTACCTCATTGACCCCGCAACGGGGGACAGTGTGGCCCGGCTCGTTGAAGGCAACGGAACCGGCTGGACCAGTCTCATCCAACTCGATGATGACGACGCCCTCGAAGTGGTGAGCACAATCACAGGCGAAGTCCTAGGTCGCGACCATGCACCCCCCATCGAGTGTCTCGCGGACTGCCAACAAAAACGGTTGCGCGACGCCATCCCCAAGGGCCACGACCGCGGCATCAATATTCACGTGTGTGCGCCGGAAGATCTTGACCCTGCATGCCGCTTCGATGACGGGCCCATCCTTGCACCCGACCCTACGACGGATACGCCAGCCAACACGGCTCCAGATGGCACCCAACGCACCGTGATTCGGACTGCCCCTAGTCAGACTGGCCGCCAAGTGGTGTGTCCTCCCGAATTATCGACCGCGGAGTGCGCAGAGTTGCACAGCGATGACTGGAGCGCGGGGGATGGCGGCGCCGCGACGACCAGGGGAACGGGTCAGCACCCGGTGGATGCCGCCATTGCATTCGTCGAAGCGCACCCGTTGGCATTCGTCATTACCCTCGTCACGGTCATCATGACGGTCTATCAGATGCGTCACCGATATTAGCAATCGTTATGGACGAGGCTCCTCTAGGAGCCGACAGGGATGCATCATGAAGGTCTTTGAATCCGAACTCCGCGGCAAGCGTGTCATGAGCGACGACGGCGGCTACCTCGGCGTACTACGCAACGTCACTGCCAACGTTCACACGGGCGACTTGGTCAACATTCACGTGGAACCCGAGCCGGAGATTGACCCCCGGCTCTACCCCCAGGACAGCCAAGGTCGAATCCTGTTCGCCTTCGACGCCATTCGCAGCGTCCGCGACGTCATCATTGTCGCTGCTTCCTGAGTCTGCCAATCCATTCGCGTAAGCGTTTCTCCTCCCTTCTCTCTTACCTCCTTCCTCGCTTTGATTGCCGCGCTGCGGCTTGTCCCGTTTCACGCCGTCTGGCAACGGTGTCCGTGCCCGCCGTGCTGCCGGTGCCGCCTGGGTTTGCCCGGAACCAGACATAGACGGTCAAAACTCGAACCCGTTCGGGTTCTGCGACCAGAATCGACCTTGGCTGACGTAACCCCTAAACCCGTCATCCGGCTTGCCGCGACCCCCGTCACAGGGGTCAAGGGAGCACAACCAACATGGTCCTCTTCGTCGACAAAGCAGCAGTCCTGGGCGCGGGCGTCATGGGAGCCCGCATCGCGGAAATTCTCGCGCTCAACGGCACCCAAGTCATCCTCAAAGACATCAACCAGGAAGCTCTCGACAGGGGCATCGCCACCATCGAGAAGGACCTCGATGAATTGGTAGCCTTCCACGCCAAGAAGGCAGACAAAGCCATCAAGGACTTCGAGAAGCGCACCAGCGTCGAACTCACCGACGAACAGAAGGCCACCGTCCACGAGAACCTGAAACCCACCTACACCGCCGAGCGTAAGGCGCAGATCATGGGCAACATCACGCCCCAGGTGTCGTACGACGGCTTCGACAAGGTGGACCTTGTCATTGAAGCAGCGCCCGAGAACATGAAGATCAAGCACGCGGTCTTCAAGGAACTCCTCGAACACGTCAACGACCACGTGGTCCTTGCCAGCAACACCAGTACGCTTCCCATCACCGAGATTGCAGCCGGCCTGCCCAAAGAGCGCCGCGGCAAGTTCCTCGGTGTCCACTTCTTCAACCCCCCGACGCAGTTGCCGCTCGTCGAAATCATTCCCGGCTTCGAAACCCGGTACGACGTCCCCGAGGACCTCATCAACTTCTTCGCGCCCATGCGGAACTTCCGCTTCCCCATGGTGCCCATCCAAGTCAAGGAAGGCCCCGGCTTCCTCGTCAACCGACTCCTCATCCCCTACCTGACCGAGGCCCTTGCCTGCTACGAAGAAGGCGTCGCTAGTCCCAAGGACATCGACATGGCCCTTCAGGCAGGCGCAGGCATGCCCATGGGCCCCCTCGCGCTCATGGACCTCATCGGACTCGATGTCCTCTACGACGTCAGCATGTCCGTCATGCAGGAATACGGCACCCACGGAACGGACCCCGTCAAATCGGCCAAGGTGCTGCGCAAAATGGTCCTCGCCGGACGCCTCGGCCAGAAATCTGGGCAGGGCTTCCACACCTACAACGAATAGGAGACAACCCCATGGCAGAATACGTCAAGACCAAGATCGAGAACCACATCGCCACCGTCACCCTCGACCACGCACCCGTCAACGCCCTCAGCCCCGCCGTCCTCAAGGAGGTCAAGGCCGAGTTCGAGGCACTCAACGACAACGACGAAGTGCGCGCCATCGTATTGACCGGTGCCGGCAACCACGCATTCTGCGCGGGGGCCGACTTGAAGGAATTCACGGGCCTAACCCCCGACGACGCCAAGGACATGGTCAACGTCGGCCACGAGGCATTCAACGCCGTTGAAGACTGCAAGAAGCCCGTCATCGCCGCCATCAACAACCTCGCCCTGGGCGGGGGATGTGAACTGGCAATGTCCTGCGACATTCGCATCAGCAGCGACCGCGCCCGCTTTGGCCAGCCGGAAGTCTGGATTGGCCTCATTCCCGCCTGGGGTGGCAGCACCCGGCTCCCCCAGATTGTGGGAGCCGCCAAGGCCAAGGAACTCATCTTCACCGGACAGATGATCAACGCTCAGGAGGCCCAGCGAATTGGCCTCGTGAACAAGATCGTCCCCGACGGCGAAGAAGTCCGCGCCGCCATCGACATCGCCCGCATGATCATCCACAAAGGCGCCCCGCTGGCCGTCCAGGAAGCCAAGCAAGTCATCAACTTCGGCCTGCGCGCCGACAGCCGCGATGCCAGTCTTGACCGCGAACTCCAGGGCGCCTTCAACCTCGCCAGCAGCGAGGACCTCGTCGAAGGCATCACCGCCTTCATCGAAAAGCGCCCCGCCCAATTCGCCGGCAAATAGGCAGCAACTCGCTCCTCGTCCCCTCCTCATCCCCTCCTCCTTCCTCTCTCGGTCCTCCTTCAACGTCACCCCGACCCTTTCGATTCATCGGTGAACCATGCCCATCGAGTTCTCCTTCACGCCCGAACAACGCCTCCTGCGGCGCAGCGCACGTGAATTCATGCGCACCCAGATTGAACCCCATCTCCCCGCGGATGACTGGACTGGCCACGGCGGACACACGCCGATGAACCTGGTCAAGGCCCTCCAGGACCAAGGCTACTTTGGCCTAGCCGTGCCCCGTGAATTGGGTGGCGCGGGCATGGGTGAGGTGGAATACTGCCTGGTGTTCGAAGAATTGGCGGCCGTCGACTCGTCGCTGGCTACTGTGTTCGGCGCCCACACGGGCATCGGCCTGATGCCTCTCTATCTCTTTGGCAACGAAGAACAACGGGAACGCTACGTTCGCCCCATCGGCGAAGGCAAGCATGTGGCGGCCTTCGCCCTTACCGAACCCACCGCCGGCTCCGATGCCGCCAGCATCAAAACCACCGCTGAGAAGGACGGCGACGGGTACAACATCAACGGCACCAAGATTTGGTGCAGCAACGGCAACTTCGCCGACACGCTCGTCGTCTTCGCCGTCACCGACCCCGCCCTCGGCGCTCACGGCGGCGTCACGGCGTTCATTGTCGAGAAGGACGCCGGCTTCGAAGTCGGCACTATCGAAGACAAACTCGGCATCCGCCAATCCAACACCGCGGAACTCATCTTCGACAATGTCCACGTGCCCAAGGAAAACGTCCTGGGCAACGTTGGTGAGGGCTTCATCGTCGCCCTCACCGCCTTGGATGGAGGCCGCGTAGGGTTAGGTGCAGCGACCCTCGGCGCCACCAAGCGTCTCCTCGACATGTGCATCGAACGAACCCAAGCACGCGAGCGATTTGGCAAACCCCTAGCCCAGAATCAATCGGTACAATGGATGCTGGCCGACATGGCCACTGACATCCACCTCGGCGAACAGGCCGTGTATCATGCCGCTGAACTCACGCAGCAATACTACCACCGCATTGCCAACGGTGAACCGGTGCCCCGCAGTCTGCGTGAAAAGGTGGCACGTGCGGCGGCTGTGGTGAAGATTCACTGCTCGGAGATGAGTGGGCGCCACGGCGAGAACGCCATCAAACTCTTCGGCGGTGACGGCCTGAAATGGAAGTACCGCATTGAGCGAGCCTTCAGGGACCAACCCATCACCGAAATCTACGAAGGCACCAACGAGATTCAGAGGATGATCATCGCGCGAGAACTGCTCCAGCGAGGAGGGATTTGATGCGCGTCCTGGTCCCCGTGACGGGCGCCTTCTACGGCCGCCTCCGCGTCCGGCGCAGCAGCGGTCGCCTGGACACCGAAGGCCTGGAGCGCGTCCTATCCGAGCCCAGCATTCGCGCCATCAGCCTCGCCAAGCAACTGGACGACGCGGAACTCGTTGCCGTCCACGTTGACAAGGGCGACGGCGAACTCATCCTACGGGAGGCAATGTCGCACGGAATGCACCGTGGCATCCTGATTGAGGGTGCCCGTGTCAACCGCAGCGACGCTGGCACCCGGGCCCAGACCATGGCCGAAGTGTACAAGCAAAACGGCCCGTTCGACGCCGTCATTGGCCCAGCTCGCAGTGAATTTGCAGGATTCAGCGGGGCACTTGCCGCTCTTGCCGGCAACCTGGAGATTCCCATCGTGGTCGGTGCGCGGGCAATTGCCCCGGACGGCGACGGCTTCACCATCAACTATCGCAGTATCTTCGGCGACTACGACCTCCACATCCCGCGGCCATGCGTGGTTCTCGCGGGGGATGTGCCAGCCAGCCACCCCACGGCCTGGGACATCCATGACGCCCACCGAGTCCACGGCATCCTCCGAGTGGCTGCCGATACCTTGCACGTAGCCGACCCCGTCACGACTCGGGAGCGCCTCGAACCCGTCCCACGGAGCGAGACCGTGTTGGAAGAAGTGGATGGCACTACCCTGGTGCGGCGCCTGCGCAGCCGCAGCCTAGTACCCGAACAGGGAGGGTCCTCATGAGTGACGAATGGGGCTTTGCCGACATGTACTCCATGGATGCTGAGCCCAAGCAGGAAGCAACGGACCTGACTGACGTGGCGGGCACCGATTGGCGCAACATCCTAGTTCTCGGCCGCGCCACTCCTGATGGCGTCTATCCTGAAACCCTCGCCTTGGTGGGTCGAGCCCGCCACATCGCGGATGAACTTGGCTGCCGTGTGGAAGTTCTCCTAATCGGGGAACACCTCGACGCAGCCACCGAGGCGTTGAAGCAGTACCAGATTGACAACGTGTACCGCGTGGCAGCCCCTGATTACGCCCCCATTGACCACACGGCCCGCATCCTGCAAGAGGTAGTTCGTAAGCGCCGGCCAGAGATGGTACTCGTTTTCCAAAGCCGCTCCGGCGACGCCGTCACCGCCTACGCTGCCAGCCGCTTGGGCGTAGGCTTCATCCTCGGGGCAGTCGAGGTCACCATGGATACCATGGAGCGCCTTGCTACGGTCACACATGCCGGCAGTAATCCTCGTTTCCTCATCCGGTCTCGCATGACGGCCTACCCGCAGTTCATCAGTGTGCAGCGGGGTCTCTTCCGCGCTCCCATGGAGGATCCGTATGCAAGCGTCAAGGTGTACGATTTGGACATCGACGCAGGCAAGGTGGCCGACATCCGCGTCACTGAGGCGCGCGACCCCCCCGAGCCGTCCCTGGCGGAAGCGGAGCGCGTGGTGATCGCCGGTAGTCGCATCCACGACGAGGCGGGCATCAAGGCCGCGCAAGACCTTGCCACGGCGCTGGACGCCGCTTTTGCGGTCAGTGCCGCCGTCCATGAAAGAGGGCTTGCCAAAGATGTGCCGGCAGTAGGATGGATGGACGAACACGTCCACGCCCGCCTCGTGGTCACGGTCGGTGCCCGCGGCAGTCTCGACCTACTGACCGGCATCGAAGGCGAGCCCGTCATCGCGGCAGTAGCGTCGAGCAAGGACGATGCCATCGCCCGCAAGGCCGCGTACCTCGTGGAAGGCGACATGCTGGAAGCCATCGAAGCGATCAAGCAATCCCTCTGAGGCTACGGTGACGCTCTAGACCAACCCGGACAAGGTGTCCTTCACATCAACGGATTCTTCCGTGGGTGGCTCCGAGCCGGTCGTCGCCTTCGACGTGTTCTCAGAGGTGTCGGGGGCCTGGGTAGAAGGAGCCTCCGTGGACGACATGTCCGTACTGGGAGTTCCGTCATCAGAATTGCTCGTCGGCTGGGATGTGCCGCCGTCGGTCCCGGGGGCTCCATCCTCACTAGCAGTATCCTCCGACGAATCAGCGCCCGAGGCAGAGTCATCTGGGTTCGGGTCCGTGGCTTGGTCCGATGTCCCGGCGCCGTCGGATTGAGAATCCGATTCCACTGTGCCTGGCGCGGCCTTTGAGGATTGGTCGTTGGTCGAAGTGCCTTGACTCGGGGTGTTGGTGCCCTGGTACTGGTTCTGTTTGTCAGTGGCGTGGCCATTGGATCCGCTGGAGGTGGGATCAGTGCCCGGGGTTCCGTCGCCACCAGGGTCGGTGACAATCACGTCTCCCTCTTGGCCACCACCCGCCAGCGTCGCGTTGGTTGCCGAAGAATCCTCGGGGTCGTCAGCTTCATCAGCAGCACAGCCAGCTAAAAGGAACGCAGCGGCCAGCGCAGCCAGGGGGAGGGCCCGCATCACATCTACCATGTTTGGCCAGTTATGTGAACGGAAATGCCAGGGGTGATGGGGAAAATTGGGCCTTTGGGACTCAAGGGCGAACTAGCACTTCTCGAATTGCATGCCCGGCTTGTAGGATGGGTAGTACTTGACGGCCTGACCCATGGGGAGGTCGTCGGAGCGGCTGATCCAGGGAATCCATCCACTCACTTTCGGTCCGTCATCCAGTTGGATGACTGCGAACGCAAAGGGTGTCTCATTGATGAATTCCTCACTTGCCACGGTTTGAATCGTGTACGAAACCACCTTGCCCGTACCACTGAACTGGCGCGTCCCGATGTCGCTGCCACGGCACTTGGGGCAGCGCACCATCGGGCTGAATTGGTCGTAGTCACAGCCATTGCAATGGAATCCCGTGATGTTGCCATCGCGCAGCAGTTCCGACTGCGCCTGCATGGTGATGGCGGGCGCGCGCACGGCGTGGGGTTCGGGTTGAACGGTCTCCGTCATGTCAGTTCCTCCTGGACAAGATGTGCGTCACCACAGTTCCACCCGTCGCGCCCACGTTATGGGTCATGCCGCGGGTTGCGCCGTCCACTTGTCGGCCCCCGGCTTCACCGAGCAGTTGCTCGTAGACCTCCACGATTTGACCCACGCCGGTGGCACCAACTGGGTGACCTTTGGCCTTGAGACCGCCGCTTGGATTGATGGGGCGGTCGCCATCCGGGTAGGTTTGGCCTTCGGCTTGGGCCTTGTAACCGGTGCCGCGTTCGAAGATGCCGAGGTCCTCACTGGCCACGATCTCCGCGATGGTGAAGCAATCGTGTACTTCGAAGAAGTCGATGTCCTTCGGGGTGACGCCGGCTTGCTCGTACGCCTTCTTGCCCGCGCTGACCGTTCCCGGGATGGTGGTGAGGTCATCGCGGTCATGCAGGCTGGCAATGCTACCGCTGCGGGCACTTGCGTCGATGTAGACGGGTGTGTCCGTGAGTTGTTTGGCCACTTCCTCTGTGCACAGGATCGCCGCGGCAGCGCCGTCGCTGAACGGGCAGGCGTCGTAGAGTTTCAGGGGGTCGGCGACCTTCATGGACTTCATGACGTCCTCCATGGTAATCTCCTTCTGGAGGTGAGCGATGGGGTTGTGCACGGCGTTCTTGTGGTTCTTGATGGCCACATTGGCGAGGTCTTCCTCGGTGGCGCCGTACTGGTCAAAGTATCCCCTGGCCATGGTCGCGTACAGGCCCGGGAAGGAGCAGCCATTGCCACCTTCGAACGTGTAGTCGCTGCCGTACGAGAAGTACGTGGTAGCGGTCAGCGTGTCGAGCATGCTGACCCGTTCCACGCCACCGGCGAGCACCATGTCGCTGAAGCCGCCTGCCACGTCTCGGTAGGCGTGGTGGAACGCGCTGCCCGCAGACGCACACGCGGTTTCCATCACTGTGGCCGGAGTCTCCGGGATGCCAAGTGCCGTCATGATGAGGGGTCCGAGGTGGCCCTGCTTTTCGGCCACGCCGAACGCATTACCGAAGAATGCCCCTTCGATGTCCGTGGCGTCCACGCCGGCGCCCTGGATGGCCGCGTCCGAGGCCACGGTCATCAATTCACGTGCTTTGAGGTCCTGTCGGCCGTACTTGGTGATGCCGACTCCGACTACGCATACGTCACGCATGATATGTTCAATCCCATGTTGAACGCCAAAAGAGGAAAAGGGTGCTGGTAGGTGGCGTTGAACCGGTTCGCGTCCAGCCTTACGCTGCCTGGGCAGATGTGGGTGGCGACTCGTCCTTGGGGTCATCCGTTGGCGGGCCCGTCAGGGGTACGGCGAAGCCAAATGCAGCACCCTGGCCCGGCGTGCTCTGACACCAAATTGTGCCGCCGTGGCGGTCGATGATGCCCTTTGAAATGTGCAGGCCCAAGCCGGTTCCTTGGTTGCGTGGATCCGGACTTTCCAGCGGCTGGCTAAAGGGGGCAAACAGGGCGTCTTGTTGTTCCTGGGTCAAACCGGGCCCGGAGTCCGTCACGACGAGTCTGGCCGTGTCGCCCTGCTGGTCTACATGGACCGCCACCGCGCCCCTCGGTGTAAACCGGAGGGCGTTGCTGATCAGGTTAGTGACGACCTGACTGATGCGGGAAGGGTCCACGTTCGCCGCGACACTTTCGCCCTCCAGGGTTAATTCGATGCCCTTCTCTGCAGCGGATTGATTGAAAGAGTTGACGACGTCTGTGGCCAATGCCTTGAGGTCCGTCGGTTCAGGGTTAATGATGAAAGCGCCGCTATCGAGCCGGCTGGAGTCGAGGATGTCTTTGACGAGGCCGGCAAGCCGGTCCAGGTTGCGGCGAACGATTTGAAGGGCACGAAGGTCGGCGTCCGTCGCGTCTTCCTGCCAACGTTTCTCCAAGGCGTAGAACTGAATTTTGATGGGGGTTAGCGGCGTGTTTAGTTCATGAGCGGCTGCGTTGATGAAGTCGGTCTTGAGGCTGCCTAGCCGTTCCAGGTGGGCTCGGCTGGCTTCGAGTTGTTCCTCACGGCGACGCTGATCTGTGATGTCTTGATAATGCCACAATCGTGCGACGGGCTCGCCGCCGTCGAGCACGGGCGCCGTGAAGCGACGCAGTACTCGACCGTCCTGCAAGTGGATATCGTCTTGGCTGGACTCACGGGGATGCTCGTCCAAGTACCGGATGCGGCGGACAAACGCGTTGGAGTCTTGGGTGATCTCCTTGGCTGCGTCAAGCCATTTGGCTTGCACATCTGCACCCGGTGACAGGCCCCAGATTTCCTGGAATCGCCGGTTAGATGCTAATACTTGGCCGTCAAGTCCAACCACAAGCACACCGTCTTGCATGGTTTCCATTTGCGCCGTGAGCAGACCGGCCTGCTCGCTGACCCTCCGATTGGCGTCCCGTAGGCGATCGAAACGTTGTGCGGATTCGATGGCTGATGCCGCCAACGAACAAAGGAACTCTGCCAATTGCTCTTCCTCGGAGCCGTAGAGGCCCTCCAGGGTCTTGTGGAGAATCCACAGGTTTCCCTTGATTTCATCCCCAACCTTGATGGGTGCCACGAGGGCACTTTGGTAGCCTGCGTCTGCGACTTCTCCGTGACAAGTAGGGCCACAACTGTGAGCCTTCTTGGATGGCAGGTTGGTGAGGCTTGGGTGGGGTGCTTCGCCGGGCGGCGTGACGAGGACTTCTTGGCCTCGAATGATGGAGCCTGCTGCGTCAATCAGTTCGGCGTGGACAGCTGATTTCTGCGTAGCCGTGGCCAGCCTAGTGCCTGCGGCAACCACGTGGGAGAAACGGTCTACCAGACTCGTGGTAATGCGCTCCTGCGCTTCTCCGAGGGTTTTGCTGAGGGTAACTTCGTAGGGCAGGTCGAGTGCCTCAGCGACAGCGATGCTCTTGGCAATCAGGCGTTCTCCCCGGCTCTTGTTGCCCATGTGCAGCGCTAGTAGTCCGCGTTCGCGGTAGTACTGGGGCCGCACGCAAGGGTATCGGAGGGCCCAGGACCAAGCACGTCGCAAGGCGCCGCGGGCCCGACGGAGATGGCGTCGGCGTTCCTTAGTTTGCCATGGCTGAAGAGCCTCGGCGGCTTCGCGCCAGCACTGAGCCTCAAAATTGCGGATGGGTGAAACGTAGTCGCTGCGCAGGGCCGCGGATTTGGCTTCCTTGGCGGCGGCGCGGAATGCGGCCGCGGCTTCTTCTGGGCGGCCGTTGTGGAGCAGCCATATTCCTTCCGCTTGGTGGACCGCTTCGCGGGTCTGCGCCTCACTGGCCTTGCTGCGCTCCTTCTCCTTGCTGATTATTTCGTAGGGCACTTCGCCGCCGGCCTTGACCCAGTGTTCAAGGGCGAGGCCCGTGTTCTGGATGTCACCGATGCGGTCGGCTTGGTCGTAATATCGCTTGGCTGCTTGGACGGCGTCACGGGGGCGGCCGAGGCGCAGCAGGGCCT
>JBFJXU010000055.1:0-11251 GCA_041622975.1 Thermoplasmatota archaeon | reverse complement strand
TCGGCGCTGGTCGCCGGAATCGCTTCGCCCTGGTTGCCGGTCGCTCCCAGCAGCAGCGCGGGTGGTCCATCCGTCGCTTGGTCGGCGCGCAACAAGTCCACGATGCTGGCTCCTCCTTGTGCTCCGGGGAGACCGGCGGCTTGCTGCACGGCCCTGTCCAGGGCCGCCAACGCATCAGGGTGGGTCATGTCGCCTTGGATGACGATGTAGCCACGTTGCAGGGCGCCATACTCCTGTTCCACGCGGTGCTGGAGGAGAATGAGTGGGTCGTCTTGGGGAAATTCATTGTCTGCAGCACCGGAGGCGACGCGGGTCTGCGTGGCGGCTGCGGCGGCGGCAAGCAGCGTGAGCGCCACCACGACAACCACGAGCACGGGGTGGCCCGCTAGGCGGGGGACCATGCTGGTCAGGGGACGGCGGGGGCGCCGGTCAGGTAGCAAGGCACCGATAGCCGGCACCACAGTAATGGCCGCCACCAGGCCCAACGCCACGCCAAGCGCGGCTACCAAGCCAATCTGTGCAAACAGGGGGCCAGGAAGTAATCCCAGGATGGCAAGGCCCGCCGCCGTGGTGCTGCCTGCTATCAGGATTGGGCGCCGGGTGGCTCGTAGAGCGTCCCGGAGGCTGGTTCCTTCTTGGACGCGGTGGAGGAGGTGAATCCCATGGTCAATGCTGGTGCCGATGATGGTGGGTGCCAGGAAGACCGTGAGGAAACTGATGGGGATGCCCATCCAGCCGATGATGCCGAATGTCCATACGGTGGCGGCTGCCACGCCAGCGACGGCTGCAACCACGAACCCGGGGCGTCGAATGGTCCACAGGAGCGCCGCGCCGGCAAACAGCGCGGCGACGGGGCCCCAGAGCGCCATATCGGCGCGGTTGCGTTCATCGGTGACGTGTGCAGCGACGATGGGGCCAGTGGCCTGGTGGCCAGTGGTTGTTTCCGATTGGTCCCATTGGGCAACGAACCGGGTAACCTCGCCAGCGACGGCGCGGGCATCGGCTACATCCCGGTCGATGAAGCCCATCCACAAGGCGCTGGTGCCGTCGGCGGCAAGCACGTCATCCACTTCCTGCACGGCGCGGTCACGCACGGCATCCCACGTCGCCTCATCGGGGAGCCGGTACTGGCCTTCGTCTCGTTGCCCCGTGGCGAGGCGGTACGTGAGGTAGTTGCCTTGCCGCATGGCTTCGTAGGCACTGAGGCTGTGCGTGAAGGTATCCGGAAACGCCGCTTCCAAGTCGAGGGTGAGTTGTTCTTGGTCGAGGACGAGGGCGTCAAATGCCTCCGGGTCGCGTAACGACGGATAGCCGCTGGCGGGGTCCAGGGGCATGTGAATGACGATGAAGTGGGTGCCGTCTAGGCCAAGGCGCAGGTTGCGGTAGGCTTGGGTTTCCGGGTGGCCAGGGACTGTATCAACGAAGTCCACTTGGGCATCGATCCGAGCAGCGCCGAGGGCCGCTAGCGCCGTGACGAGGACGGCGACGGCGATTGTAAGCCGTGGCTTCACGCGTGCGCCCACCCAGGCGGGGCGGGTTCGTGGTAGAAGGTGGTGGCGAGCACTTGGAATTCTAGGTCGGTGCCGGCGCCAAGGCCCAGGAAGCATTGGCCGTCCGGGTCGCAGATTTCGTGATAGCCGTATGAATGGGGCAGCACGCGGATATCCAAGGCGGTGCCTTGGTCTGGGATTTGGATGACGCCTGATTCATAGCGTTCGCCGGGTGCCAGGCGAATCGTCATGCGTCCGTCGGCGTCGTGGGCGGTGACGTATTTGTCGTAGGCACCGAGGTCGTCGCGGCCACCGGGCCCTTGCACGATGACGCGCAGGCCGTCGAGGCCCGGGTACGCGGCTGCATCCCACACCACGTCGATGACGAGGGTCTCCCAGCCGTTCTCGGTGACCAGCGTGAAGTTGTCATTGCGACTCAGGGGTTCAGGAAGCGGCCGACCGGCGCTCGGTTCGAGTTGGTCATTGGTGAACCCAAGGAGGGTGTCACAGGAGCCACTGATGATGAGGGCCTCGCTGGCGCATTGCAAGTGACCGCGGTACTGCTCGGTGGTAGTGTAGGGTTCCACGGTCATCGAAGTCACCACGACCACGACGGGGCGCGGCGGCTCAGTGGCATCAACACTGAGACTGGCAGACCCCATGGCGTGGGTCACGTTGAGAACGTGGATGGTGGGTAGGACGTCCTCGAATCGGAACGCGCCTTGTGCATCGGTGGTGGTGTTGGCCCCCGTGCGCAGGCGCACAGTGGCGTCCGCGAGAGGTGCAAAATCACGGTCAACGACCACACCCTCTAGACCCCACGTGGTTGACTCGGGCTGCCGGGCTTCCGGTTCGCCGCTTTGAGCGAAGGCAGCCGACCCGCCGCCGGTGCGGCCGCCAGAACCAGCCGTTTGGGGGGCAGGGTCATCGGCGATGCACCCGGCCAGGGCGGCAGTCAGGAGTAGGGCAACAAGGGCTCCTCGAGGCACAGGACCGGCGACTTGAGGACTACCTAAACCCTTGGGGTGTCGGCGCATGGACGGGTCAACGTTCGTGGCACCCAACCAACCACCACACGTTGACATGCACAGGGTCAGCGTGTGCAAGTCCACTTAAGGGAGGCCAAACTGGCCACGCCCGTGACTGGACTCACGGAGTATGTGTTCAAGATCCGCAGCCAGGACAACCTGCTGTGTCGATTCACTGGCGAACACGACGACGTGCGCATCATCCTCAACCTCCTACGCTCTGGCGCCCACGAACCCGTTGAGCGAGCCATCGTGACCATCTTGGCCGACCGGCGAACGCGCCGCCGCTTCCTAACAGGCGAATTCGCCAAGCGCTACGGGACCTTCGAGGTGCTATCAGAAAATGACGAATACGCCAGCGTGCAAGTCAGCACTGCTGTTCTCTCGTACTACCAAGAGCACGACCCAATCCAGTTGACCATCCAAATGCTTGGGCCCGAGACCGTGTTCCACCCAGTCATCGTGGAAGGCGGCTACATCCACATCAGTGTCGTCAGCCCCAACCCGGAAGGCCTCCCCGCCTTCAATCGCTTCACCGGCCACATGCGCCAAGTGGTCCCCGCCGACGACTTCAAACTCCTGCACGTCGGCGAGTACCGGCCCGAGGCGCGCTTCCGTGGCCACGGCGGCCACCTCACGCCGCGCCAAGAGGAAGTGATGCGAATGGCCATCGCCATGGGTTACTACAACGACCCCCGCAGTTGCACACTCGAGGACCTCGCACAAGCCTTTGGCATCAGCAAGGCCGCTGTGCACAAGCGCATCCAGATGGCCGAGAACGCCATCATCAGAGGACACTTCGAATGATGCGACTGCGCGGCGTACATGCGCGGCGCGGTGGCCGCCTGGTACTGCGCGGCGTTGACCTCGAAGTTCCCCAAGGCACCACAGTGGCAATCCAGGGGAGCAACGGGACCGGGAAGACCACACTCCTGCGTGTGGCCGCTGGCCTCATCCGGCCAATCCAAGGAACCGTGGAGAAGACTACGGTGGGCTTCGTGGGACACCGGCCGAGGTTGTACGAATCCTTGACGCCGGGCCAGCACCTCGCTTGGTGGGCAGGCATACACGGCGTGGACGCTCCCAGGACGGATTTGCCTGAACGGCCCGCAGGGAGCCTCAGCCGCGGCCAGCGACAACGCCTCGCGCTGCAGATGGCCATCGCACCAGACCCAGCCGTACTACTCCTCGACGAACCCTACACGGGCCTGGACGCCGATGCCCGGCGTTGGCTGGACGACGCACTCGCCCATCGCACGGTGCTCGTCACCAGCCACGAGCCCATCGCGGCCGACCACGAATACAACCTTCGGGAGGGCCGCCTATTCGAGTAAGCCTAGCCAAGGACCTGCGCGTCCTCCTAGGCGACCGCACGGCCATCGCCACGGCCCTCGTCACAGCCCTTCTCTTCACCCTGATCGCCCTGTTTGCTGTGGACGACTTGCGGGGTCTGCCTGGCTTCGCGGCGGTTAGCATCTGGACCCCCATTGCCTTCGCCGCAGCACTGGCCGTCCCCATGGGTTCTGCCCGAGAGGTACAAGCAGGCACCATGGATTTGCTACGCCTCAGCCCGGTCCCGGCCACCACGCACGGCGCATCGAGGACCATTACAGACCTAGCACTCATCCTCACCATCGCGGCAGTAAGTATAGCCGCCAACGCGCTGCTGTTTGCGATTCCCATCACGACAACCCTACTGGGTACCGTGGCCACGGGGTGCACGGCGCTCGCCATTGTGGCAAGCCTTGCAGGCGCGCTGTCGGCGCAGACCAACAATCCCATCCTAGGCCCCGTTCTGGTCATCCCTGGCGCAGCGCCGATCTTACAGGCAGCCCTCGCCCAGTCCCTCACCATCCTAGCGGGGCTCACGTTGGTGTACGCGGGACTCGCTTGGTTCCTGTGGCCCCATGCTCTGGGGGAGGCCTCATGAAGACGAATTCCTCGACTGGCTCCGTGGACAGTGCACCACCTTGGCGGCCCCTCGCTCGCCGCGTCACGCTCTGGGCCACCATTGCATCCTGGCTCGCCCTAGGCTACCTGGTGTGGTACGTGGCCCCCGACTGGCGCGGCGTCGCCGACGTATCGGCACCGTACACGCGCAAGATTCTCTTCTACCACCCCGCAAGTGCGTGGGCGACGTTCCTGGCGTACTTCCTGGTATTCTCGTACAGCGTCGCCTACCTCAACGAACGGGACCACCGCTACGACAATCCTGCGGCCGCGGCTGCCGAAGTGGGCTGGTTCCTCAACACCCTGGCCCTGGCGACCGGCACGGTCTGGGGCACGGTAGAATGGAGCCGCACCGGGCAGCACCCACTCGCAACAGTATACACCGAGCCCAAGGTGCTCGTGGTGCTCGTCATGTGGTTCACCATGAGCGCCTACCTGCTGCTGCGGCGCGCCGTCCGTGACCCCGACGACCGCGCACGCCTCGCAGCCGTCTTCGGTATCCTTGGCTTCGCTGGCGCGCCACTGAGTTTCATGACGAGCCGCATCCTCCAAACAAGCCTTCATCCCGACATTGCGGGCCCCGGCGCCAACCCCGACGCCGCCGTAGGCCCGACCGTGGGTGCCGTCATCGGCTTCAGCGTCGTCGCCTTCAGTCTCCTCACCATTCACCTCTGGCTCACCAGGTGGACCATGCTCGACATCGCAGACACCGCCAACGACCCCGACGACCCGGAGCACCAACATGCCTGAAACCACGTTCTTCATTGCATTCACACTCGTCTTCGGCGGGCTCGCCGCCTACCTCGCCTGGCTCGACCGGCGACTGCGCCGCCTGGAAGCCAAGTCAATGCAGCCACACGGCCGCAAACCATAAGCCTCCCAACGGAAGCGCCTGCCTGTGCGACGCGGCACGCAGGCCATCATCGGCGCGACACTCCTCATTCTCGGAGCAAGCATCCTGTTCTGGGGCGCCCTCGAGGAGGAGACCCAGGTGCGCCAAGTGGAAGAAGTGCACCAGGAACCACTTACCCACACGAGTGGCACATACACCCTGATGGGCGTGCCGCAGCCCAGCCACATCACGGGCGCAGGGGAAACTTCCGCCGCCCCGAACTCCGCATTCACCAACGCTACCACCACGATCACTTGGCAACGCAACGGAACCACGTTCGTAAGCCATCACACGGTGACCGTGACGCCCCAGGATGGTGGCAGCAAGTGGCATTTGGTCAACGAAACCCGCACCCCGGGACAGGCCGGCGCAGTGGACATACAAACCGATGAATGGTTCCGCGGTGGCCCCCACCACGTGTTCCTCATCGAGAACTTCCACACCCAATCTAACAGTCGGGTGGCACTTTGGGGCATCTACGAGGGCACATTCCGGGACCCGTTGCAACCCAAGCCCAGCCAATTCGAAGGCAGGATCACCATGGAAAACGGTACGCCAGTGTACGTGGTTGAGGACTACACGGCTGGCTGCAGCAGCAAGTTCCTGCCTCCTGAATACCAGGAAGAAGAGGACGAATCCTAGTCGGCGAAGGGGCAGCGACTTAGGGACAACCTGTCGTAGTGCTCATAATGGAAACCCGGGTCGGCGGCGCCATGCGCAGTACCGCCACCCTGGCAGCCGTAGCGGCCGTCAGCCTCCTGGCACTCATGCCAGTCGCCCAAGGCCAACCCCACGAGGACGCGGCCTACACGTACCGAGCCGCCCTCGGAGACATCCCGGGCACTTCGGCTCGCGAGGCCGCCAATGCATGGAATGTCCAGGAGACACTTGTCTTCGACGCCAACACCACCACGGCCCGTGTGTTCACGTTGCCAGCGGGCGCCACATTCACCGACTTGGTTTGCACATGCAATGGCTCCATGAGTACTGAGGGCAACGTGTACCGCTTCACCCTGGAAGGCAATAACTCCGGCGTGCAAACATTGACTTTCACTCATGTTCGCCCCATCACGGGCACCGGCACCCTCGTTAAGGTGACCGTGCCCGGCGGGGAACGCGACGATGCACGCGTTGTCCTGTACACCGGCACCAAGCACACGCTCGAGACGGATGTGGTCGGCACAGTCCTTCCGGCAGCCGGCGCGCCCGGCGACCTGTGGGTCGCCGAAGGCACGAGCGACTCGCCCCTCGCGGGCGTGGCCGCTGCAGTACTGCCCGTTCCAGTCGTCGCCGAGGGCCAACCCCTCCCGGGCCCCGTGTGGCTCCTGGGTGGCTTGCTGGTCGGCATGGCGGTCTGGTTTGTGCTCGTCCAGCAGGGCGTTGTCCAGAAGCGGAGCCGCAAGCAAGTGGCATCCGTTGCCCAACACAAGGAAGTAGCGCAACGCGAAAGCGCCGCGGTGCTAAAGGGACGCAAAGCGGCTCTCATGGCGGCACTCAAGGAAATCGAGAAGGCCAAGGCATCCGGCGACATTGACCTAGCCGTGTATGACACCTTGAAGGGCGAATACAAGCGCCAAGCAGTCACTGTGATGCGCGCCCTCGAAGAAGCCAAGGCCACTTAGTCGGGGCGCCACGGGCGGCCCGCTGGCAGGCATGTTCAGGCTTCCTTTTTCCCTGCGGCAGCAAGTAAGACCCTTTAACGGGCCAATGGCGTCCGACTCCTGTTGGCTTCCCTGACTGACCCTACCATCGTCTTCGGCGCCGTGAGTGCCTTGATCTTCCTGGGCTACGCAGGGAACCTCATCTTCACACGCACCAAGTTCAACGACACCTTGATTCTCATTGCGGTGGGGATCTTCCTGGGCCCCGTGCTGGGCATCGTTGACGCCGACGCGGTGAGTGTCATCACTCCCATCGTGGGCCCCCTTGCGTTGATCCTCATCCTGTTCGACGGCGGTCTTGCCCTCCGCTTCCGAGACCTGGTTTCAGGCCTCGGCGGCGCTGCAATCATGGCCATCATCGGATTCACCCTGACCACCATGTTGGTGGGCTGGCTCACATCATTCCTACTCGCCATCCCGTTTTCCACGGGACTCATCCTCGGAGCCATCCTCGGCGGAACCAGTGCCCTAGTCGTCATGCCCAGCCTGGAAGCCATGGGCACCAGTAGCAAAGTCAAGAGCACCCTCAACCTGGAGTCGGCCCTCACGGACGTCCTCGTAGTGGTGGTCGCCGGCACCGTCATCACCATCGTCGCCGCTGGGACCGGACCCGACGCCCAAGGTATCGCAGGCAGCCTCGTCAACACGTTCATCGTCAGCATCGTGGTCGGCGCTGCAGCGGGCGCCGCGTGGCTGGCTAGCAGCCGCCACATGTCCACGGCAGGCTACGGCTACATGCTCACATTGGGCATCATGTTCGTCCTCTACATCGTGGTCAATGACATCCTGGTCCAAGGAGGCGGCCCCCTCGCCGTCCTGGCCTTTGGTATTACCCTAGGCAATGGCGAATCATACGGCGCATTCCGCCAGCGCATCGACGTGGCCTTCGGCAAGGGCATGAAACGATTCCAGGGCGAAATTGCGTTCCTGGTGCGTACATTCTTCTTCGTGTACCTCGGCATCCTAGTCGAGCCCGCCCTGTTGCTCGACCCCCGCATCATCACGTATGGGGCCATCCTGTTTGCCGCCATGGTGGGCGCACGCTACATCGCGGTGGCGGCAGTCTCCAAGATGTTCAACATGCAGGAAGAGAAAGGCATCCTGCTCTGGATGATGCCCCGCGGCCTGGCAGCTGCGGTGCTAGCTGCCGTCCCAGCCAGCCTGGGTATTCCTGGGACGGAATCCTTCGTGGCTCTCTCATTCCTCTTGCTGGTGACTACCAACCTAGCCACCACTGTTGGCACCCTGGCCCTGAGTGGCTCCGGTGGCGGCGGGCGCCCCACCCCGGACGATGACGGCGAAGTCGAAGACGAGGAATCATACCGCCCCCGACCACCGCGGCGAAGTCGCTCCAAGGTCATCGGTCGTGGCTTGGAAGTGCGGCGCAGGTAGCCCGCCTCGCCGGTCGGCACCACTCAAGTATTAGCCCCGCTTCGGCCCCGGCCATGGAAGGCCAACAGGTCCCGTCCTTCTCCTGGAAGGACCAAGACGGCAACACGGTGACCGACGAATCCCTACGCGGCACCCCATATGTGCTCTACTTCTACCCCAAGGACGACACGCCTGGCTGCACCAAGGAAGCCTGCGGAATCCGCGACAACTGGGGCGCCTTCACGGAGGCCGGCCTCAAGGTCTTCGGCGTGAGCAAGGACGACGAAGCCAGCCACCAGAAATTCATCTCCAAGTACGACCTTCCCTTCGACCTCCTCATATGCCCCGTTGAGGACATGCAGCGCTTCGGCGTTTGGAAGGAGAAGAAGATGTACGGCAAATCCTTCCTGGGCGTCAGCCGCGAGACATTCCTCGTGGGCGCTGACGGGACCATTGTCAAGCATTACGCCAAGGTGAAGCCCGCCGAACACGCGCAGGAGATCCTCGACGATTTCCAGGCCATCGTATCGTAGGCCCTGATGATCAAAACGTTCGAGGAGCGCCGGTTCTGCGTGCGCAGACACGACGGCGATGAAGCCACCGTGGACGAGACGCGTCGCCCCATGTACCAGCACATGATTAGCCACGAACTGGTTGGGGGACCCCCCGTCCTCCGGTTCCCCATTGACCAACCAGATGTCATCGAGGTCCTCATCGGCGCGACGTGCGATTTCGATGGCGACCACGTGGTGAGCGTGGATGTGCTGCCGGCAGGCGACTACCTGGTGGAACACTACGATGGCCCACCTTCCGGCGTCCGGGCCGCGCGGGACGCATTCCGGCGCAAGGCCATGGATGCAGGGGGCAACGGCGATGTGTTGCAGGTTCACTTGATGGACGAAATTGACGGGGACACGGAGCAAGAATTCCAGGCGCTCATCGAGTAGCATAGCCTTTCAACGGGTAGTCCCGCTACGCGTGAACGTGCTCCGGCAAGGCGACGCCGCGCCCGACTTTGTCCTCAATGACGCTGAGGGCAAACCAGTACGGCTCAGTTCGTTCAGTGGCAATCCCATTGTCCTGTACTTCTACCCCAAAGACAACACGCCTGGCTGCATCATTGAAGCCAAGGGATTCGCCGGCGCTCACGAAGAATTGCAGCGCCACGGAGCAACAGTCATTGGCGTCAGCCTTGACGACGAGGCGAGTCACCGCAGTTTTCGGGACCGCTACGAACTCCCGTTCATTCTGCTCAGCGACGTGGATGGCCACGTACACGACTTGTACGAGGCATGGCGCACCAGTCTCCTGGGTCGCAACTCCTTCGCGGTGCGTCGTTGCACGTATCTCATTGACCCTGACGGCGTGATTGCCCGGACGTACGCGGTCGCGAATGTGTGGGGCCACACAAGCAAGGTCATCAAGGACCTGGAGCGGCTCGCGGCGCAACGCGCATGGGGTGCCCGCGAGCCCCCGGTGTCACAGCCGTAACGGCAGGAGGCCCCGGAGTTTCCATCCATCCAGGCCCGGTGCCACGCCAAGGGGCATCATCTGCACGCCTGCGTCCCGGGCGGCATCGAAGGCGGCGCCGTATGCGGGGTCAATGTCGCGAGCCACGCCGAAAGCGTCGCAGTCGGATCGATTGACAAGAAATACCACGGCCGCGTCATGTCCTTCCCTCACCATGTGGACCAATTCGTGCATGTGTTTAGTGCCGCGCGCAGTCACGGCATCCGGAAACAAGCCTACCCCGTCCCGGGCCAAGGTTGTGTTCTTGACTTCCACGTAGGTCAAACCCGTGTCCTCGTCGCCGAGCAACAAGTCGATGCGGCTACGGCCTTCGAGGCCGTACTTGACTTCGCCGCGCAAGCCAGCGTCGGCCGTCAGGCCCGGAACGTGACCGGATTCAATGGCCCACTGCACAATGTGATTGGGGCGGTGCGTGTTACAGCCGACCCACCCGGCGCCGTCACCCGGGTCAACCAGTTCCCACGTCCACTTCAACTTCCGGGCAGGGTCAGGCACGTGGCGCACGGCCACCTGCATACCTGGTTCGGCCATGCCCATCATGGATCCCGAATTTGGGCAGTGGACGGTGACCTCTTGGCCATCGTCTAGGATGACATCGGCCAGGAAGCGCTTGTACCGGCGCTCAAGGACGCCGGTCTCCAGGGATGCTTCGAACGGGTCGAACCTCACGGGGGCGGCCACTCCGGGCTGTGCCCATAGGGCTGCCGTCCAGGGCGCCTACGAGGCGCCTTGTGCTTCGACCCAGCCGGGGGTGCCTTCTGCCTGCGCTTGGTAGGGCGCGTAGGGCAGGCGGATGCCGCCGACCTCCTTGGGCTCGGGCGGCGTGTACATCCAGTCACATCCTAGTGGCGGGTTGAAGAAGGTCCGGTCATTCTTGTCGAACAACGCACACGGGACCAGGGTGCCGAGTTTCGGGCTGGGGGCTCGTTGAATGGCGCGGGCTTCGTGGTGGGCTTCGTCTTCGGCGCTTCCTTCTTCACCCACGTGGCACAAGGGCAACACGGGGGGGTCGCTGAGGATCACGCCGCCGCTGGCGTCATTGTCTTGCCAGCAGTTGCCGCTGCCGCCTTCATCCCACCAGAAATCCAGGCCATTGTGGTCTTCGGTACCATCGGGCGTGAAGCCCATCTTGTTGCCGTAGAATTCGTTCCAGTGGCTGGTGTCCAGTTGCTTGGCGGGGTCATATTCATCGCGGAGGGCGGCTGGGACGGTGAAGAGCATCATGCCGTAGCGCCAGTTGTCCCAGACGTTGTTGTGGCGGAACACATTGTTGTTGCCGCCGGCCACCAACAGACCCGTGCCAACAGGCAACGGTACGACGGGGCAAAC